>NZ_BAAHYY010000005.1:0-107467 GCF_054657315.1 Marinitoga arctica
AAACATAATAAAATGTCAAAAAAGTTAAATTCTATATAGATTGGAAATCTAAAAATCATTTTTTAAAACTTAAAAAATTTTTCAAGAGAACTTTAAAGAAAAAGAGTTTAATTAGAATGTTAAAACTATCTGAATTGGAGGCGGTTAAATGTCAGAGATATTAGTTTTGGGGATAACTATCATTGCATATTATTTTATTATTTTTTCTAAAAGTGTGAAAAAGTCTATCATTACATTCTTTTTTGGGGTATTGCTATTTATTTTAAAGCCTGTAGAAGGATTGGAGTTTGAAAACATAGGAAATATTGTTAGTTTTGAAACATTAGGAATTTTACTTGGCATGATGATTATAGTTGAAATATTAAAAGAAAGTGGTTTTTTTACATTTGCTGCTGTTAATGCGATTAAATTAAGCAGATATAAATTTTGGATAGTTTTAACACTTATAATGATTTTAGTTGTTCTTTTTTCCGCCTTTCTTGATAACTTGATTACAATAATGTTAATGGCGCCTATTATTTTTTTGATTGCAGATACTTTAGAAATCAATCCTACGCCTTTGATGTTGTTAACAATAGCTATTGATAATATAGGTGGTATGAGTACTTTAATTGGTAGTCCGTTGAATATAGTTTTAGGTTCTATAGGTGAGTTAGATTTTACAAAATTTCTTATAAAAATGCTTCCTATAACGATATTATCTTTTATTTCTACAATATTTGTATTTAAAGTTAGTAATAAAGTG
Source organism: Marinitoga arctica (assembly GCF_054657315.1). Lineage (NCBI taxonomy): Bacteria > Thermotogati > Thermotogota > Thermotogae > Petrotogales > Petrotogaceae > Marinitoga > Marinitoga arctica. Next base: position 746 of record NZ_BAAHYY010000005.1, read on the forward strand.
GATTCGAAAATATTTAATGAGAGATTGAAAACATTATCTTCTATGGATCCTGGAAAAACAATTGAAAACAAATCTTTGATGTATAAGGGAATCATTGTTTTTGCTATAGTATTAACAGGATTTATTTTTCATTCTACAATTAAAATTGATCTTGCTTTAATAGCCGTAGCAGGGGCTTTGGTATTAATGTTGTTAACGCAAAAAGATTTTGAAAGTATGTCAAAAGATTTAGATTGGGATACAATGTTTTTTTATGGAGGATTGTTTACAATAGCTTTTGCTTTAGAAGAAGTGGGAGTTACTCAAGCGATAGCTAATATTTTTAATCCATTATTGGATAAACCGAAAATGTTAATGTTGGTTATTATGTGGATTTCTTCATTTGTTATACCATTTTTAAGTGCGGTTCCAGGAACATTAATACTTGCACCTGTTATAAAATTGTTGATATTAAATGGAGCTCCTTTTGAATTATGGTATGCATACGCAATTGGAGCAAATTTAGGAACTAATTTAACTCCTCTTGGTGCTGTTCAAAATATAGTTGGAGTTTCTTTATTAGAGAAAAATTATAACCAAACAGTAACTTTTAATGAATATATGAAAAAGTCACTTATGTTTGTTTTATTACCAATGATTTTAGGGAGTATTTATATATTTTTTATATAGATAGGTGATTATATGAATAAAACAATCTTTGAAAAAAAATTTAATAATCTTTATTTTAAAATAGTAATAGGAGATTTAACTCAAGAAAATGTTGATGCCATTGTAAATGCAGCTAACTCATATTTAGCACATGGTGGTGGAGTAGCAGCTGCTATTTCTAGAAAAGGCGGTCCTGTTATTCAAAAAGAAAGTGATGAATATATAAAAAAGCATGGTATAATAAAAACAGGTGAAGTAGGGATCACTTCTGGTGGGAATTTAAAAGCCAAATATGTAATTCATTCTGTAGGGCCAGTATGGCATGGTGGGAAAGAAAATGAAGACAAGTTTTTATATAATGCTATTTTTAACTCTTTAAAAATATCAGAAAGATTAAAGATAAAATCAATATCATTTCCCGCAATTAGTACGGGGATTTTTGGCTATCCATTTGTTAAAGCGTGTGAAATTTATCTAAAAGCTATTTTAGATTTTTCTAAGGAGAATAATTCTTTAAAAGAAGTAAGATTTTGTTTTTTAGATAAGAAAAAGGCAGATATTTTTATTAAGATTGTAGGAGGAAAAGATGGCAACGTTAAAAGTACGTCATGAGAAAAGAAAAAAATCAGATAAAGAGAAACATCATTTATCTGAAAGGATTAAGCCTATAAAAAAAATGGAAAAAGAATTTAATAAGGAAGAAGTTATAAAGGATAAAGTAATATTATCCTCAAATGTTGGGATTGGATGGATAAAAATAATATTTTCCAGTTTCAATTTTTTGATTTCTTTAATATTAACATCGATGGTAATTTTAATATATTTTCAAAAATCTTTAATTCAAAGTATTCTTGGGAGCCAATTTACACTAGATGTTACAAATATTATACTTTTAGGTGTTCTATATTTACTATATAGTATTTTTGAACAGTTTAATGCAATTTATTATTTGAAAGGAAGTTACAAAGGTACTAAAATATCAGCTTTTATAAAGTTTTTAATATCAATGATTATGATTTTTTCTATATTATATTTAATTTTTAGGCATGGTATTCAATGGTTCGGAGCTTCTTTATTTGGAAATACAACATTTGGCAGAAGTGACATATTTTATATTCCAAGTATCGTATATTTAAGTTATTCTGTGTTTTTATCATTATTATCTTATTATGATATTTTGAAATAAAGTATGTCGTATATAAGCTTATAATTTAATCATGATGTGAGGAGCTTAGCTCCTTTTTATTGTTAAATATATATTAATAATTATATCATTAAATTAATAATAGTTAGTATGGAGGTGTAAAAATGGAAAAGATGGAATACGATGTTGTCATACTTGGAGGAGTAGCAGCAGGTACAAGTGCAGCTGCGAGTGCAAAAAGAGTAAATAAAGATTTAAAAATAGCGATATTTCAAAAAGAACCATATATTTCATATGGTGGATGTGGATTACCTTATGTTATTAGTGGAGAAGTATCTTCGCCTGAAGCAGTAATAGCACTAACTCCAGATATTTTTAAAGAAAAAAAAGGTGCAGATGTTTTTGTTAAACATGAAGCATATGAAGTAGATTTTTTAAATAAAATTGTTTACATTAAATCTGAAACTGGAGAAAAGGAAGTTTCTTATAATAAATTAGTAATTTCTACAGGAGCTTCACCTATAATTCCACACTTTGAAGCATGGGGAGAAGATGGAATATTTAAGTTAAGAAATCCTGATGATGCAAAAAATATTTTGAATTTTATTAATAAAAATAAACCAGAAAAAGCGATTATAATAGGAGGAGGATTCATTGGTATTGAAACAGCAGAAGCCTTGAAAAAACATAATATTGATATTACTATTATTGAGGGTACAAATCATATTCTTGGAAATATAGAGCCTGAAATTCATGATGAATTTATTAATGGTATTATTGAAAAAGGTGTTAAGATCATATTTAATACATTTGCTAAAGATATTATAAAAGAAAGTGGAAAATTTAAAGTAATAACAGAAAATGAAAGTTATATCGCAGATATGATTATAGTATCAATTGGGGTAAGACCAAATACTTTATTTTTAAAAGATAAAGGTTTGAATTTAGTAAAAAATGGAGCTATTATAGTTAATGATAAAATGGAAACGAGCATTAAGGACGTATATGCAGCAGGAGATTGTGCTACAGTTAATCATTTTATAACTAAAGAAAATGTATATATACCATTAGGAACCACAGCGAATAAACAAGGTAGAATTGCTGGTAAAAATCTAGCGGGAGATAATGATTCGTTTATTGGTGTAGTTGGATCGTTAATTACAAAATTTGAAGATATAGAATATGCAAAGACAGGGTTAACTTTGCAAGAAGCAAGAGAAAAAGGGTTTGATGCAGAAGCTGTGTTTATAAAATCTGGAAGTAAAGCACATTATTATAAAGGTTCTAAAAAATTAAAAATAAAATTAGTTTTTGAGAGAAAAACAGGAAGAATTTTAGGAGCGCAATTGGTTGGTGGAGAAATTCATCCTAGATTAAACACAATAACTTCTCTTCTTTATACTAATGGAACAGTTAATCAATTAAGGAATATGGATTTAGCCTATTCACCACCTTTTTCTCCTGTATGGGATATAGATCTAGTTGCAGCAACACAAGCTATAAAAAAATTATGAAAAATGGAGTTCATTATGAACTCCATTTTTGATACAGAGAGTTAAAAAAAATATGATATAGTAAACTTAGCATACTTTCAGGAGGTCTTTCAATGAAAATTTCCGATTTTTTAATCTCCAAAATAGGATTTGATCCTTTTAATCTTCAAGGCGAAATAGAAATAAATGATATTCTTCTTTTAAAACTTTCTAATCCGTTAAATGAAAATGATGAAAGGAATATAAAAAGGTTTTTTTCAAGGCTTATGAAAATGCCGGTTAGGGTTGTTTTGCTTTCTGAAAAAGATTTAAATTATATTCTTGAAAATTGGATAGAATTAATTAATGGTAATGAGGAGGAGAATTATCTCCGTTTTTTAATTCCTGATATAGACGGTGAAGAATTAATATTTCGTGTTTCAAATAAATTTGCTCTTGAAAGAATGAAAAAAAATATAAATATTATTGAAAATATATTAAGCAGAAGTTTAGGGTATTTACCAACTTTTGAGTTGGTTTATGATGAAAATATAAAAATAGATTATGAAAATTTTGAAGATGAAAGTTATGAATTGATAGATGATTATGAGAAAGATAATGAATATGAAGAAGGTAATTATAATGAAATAAAAGAAAAATCAAGTAATAATGTAATATTAGGTAATGATTTTAAAAAAGTTTCTATACCTTTAGATAAATTAAATGAGGTAATGTATCAAACATCAAAGGTTGTTGTTGAAGGGCGAGTTTTCTATAAAGAATTTAATGATAGATCTATTATTTTAACTATGTATATTACAGATAATAAGGATTCAATTTCAATAAAAGCATTTAAAAATTCTGCAGAAAAATTAAATAATAATATTAAAGAAAATGATGTAATTAAAGTAGAAGGAAAAATTACATATGATGAGTATCAAAGAGAATATGTAATAATTCCTGAAAATATAATGAAGATTCATTTAAAAGAAAGAGTAGATGATTGTGAAGAAAAAAGAGTAGAATTACATGTTCATTCTAAATTTAGTGCTTTGGATTCTGTTTTGGATGTAGATGAGTTAGTGAGTACAGTTGCAAAATGGGGACATAAAGCTGTTGCAATTACTGATCATGAAGTTTTACAATCAATTCCAACATTTTATAACATTGCGAAGAAAAATAATATAAAGCCTATATACGGCTGTGAAGTTAATGTGGTTAATAATAAAGTTTCTATTATAAATAATTTTTCTAATGAAATAAATTTTGATTCAACTTTTGTTGTTTTTGATTTTGAAACTACTGGATTTGATCCAAACATGGAAGAAATAATAGAAATAGGTGCAGTAAAAATTAAAAAAGGCGAAATAGTCGATATTTTTCATAAAATGGTAAAACCTAGAAAAAATGTTCCTCAGAAAATACAAGAAATTACAGGTATAACCAATGAAATGTTAAGCAATGCTTTATCTATTGAAGAAGTATTACCAAGTTTTTTTGAATTTATTTCGGATTCAGTGTTGGTTGCTCATAATGCAAATTTTGATTATAGGTTTTTGAGAAGATGGGTTAAAGAGATAATGAATATAGAAATAAAAATACCTTATATAGATACTTTAGCTATGGCTCGAGCATTATTAAATCTTAAAGGAGGACATTCTTTAGATAAAGTTGTAAAAGCTTTAGGATTGGGTCATTTTGAACACCATAGAGCTCATGAAGATGCGAAAATAACTGCATATGTATTTTTAAAGTTGTTGGATAAGGCAAAAGGAAGAGGAATAAAGGTAATAAATGATTTAATAAATTTAGAGAAAATGATAGATTTTAAAAAATTAAGAAAATATCATATGACAGTTTTAGTGAAAAATAGAATAGGACTAAAGAATTTATACAAATTAATTTCAAAAGCACATACAGAATATTTTTATAGAGATACGACTGTGTTATTAAATGAATTACTTGAAAATAGAGAAGGATTATTAATTGGAAGCGGATGTACAAAAAATATTATATTTGAGGAATATTCAAGGGGCGCTTCTATAGATGAAATAAATTCTTTAATTAGTTTATTTGATTATATAGAAATTCAACCATTAGATAGCGTTGAACATCGAGGTGTTGAAAAAAATAAAATTGCAGAATTTTATAAATTATTATATGATTCTGCAAAAAATTACAATATTCCAGTTGTGATGACTAGTAATGCGCATTATTTAAATAAAGAAGATAAAAAGGCAAGAGATGCTTTGATAATAGGTTCTGCTACAAAAGGGCAAAAAAAGCAAATTTTTGATTCAAATAAATATTTAAGAACTACAAAAGAAATGTTAAAAGCAGCATATGAAATTTTTGAAGATGAAAAAATTGCTAGAGAAATAGTTATAGAAAACACTAATAAAATTGCAGATCAAATAGAAGAAATAAAACCCTTAGAAGGTAAATTACATCCTCCAATCATAGAAGGAGCAGATAATATAGTTAGAGAAATGACATGGAATACAGCAAAAAAAATATATGGAGACCCTTTGCCAGAAATAGTTAAAGCAAGAATAAAAAGAGAGTTAAATTCTATTATAAATCATGGCTATGCTGTTTTATATTTAATGGCTCAAAAAATAGTAAAAAAATCAAATGACGATGGTTATCTTGTAGGTTCAAGAGGATCAGTTGGTTCATCGTTGGTTGCAACAATGATGGGTATTACTGAGGTGAATCCATTACCTCCGCATTATGTATGTTCTAAATGCAAACATAGCGAATTTGTTACAGATGGATCATATGATTCAGGTTATGACTTACCGGATAAAAGATGTCCAAAATGTAATTCTGAGATGACAAAGAATGGTCAAGATATACCATTTGAAACATTTATGGGATTTGAAGGAGATAAGATTCCTGATATTGATTTGAATTTTTCTGGAGAATACCAAACTAGGGCTCATAAATATATTGAAGAGTTATTTGGAGCAGATCATGTGTTTAGAGCAGGTACTATTTCTACAGTTGCAGAGAAGACAGCTTATGGTTATGTAAAGAAGTATGCAGAAAAGTATGCAGGCGAATTAAAAAATCCAGAAATAATCAGATTAGCAAAAAAAATTGAAGGTGCCAGAAGAACGACTGGACAGCATCCTGGTGGATTAATGATTGTGCCTAAAAATATGGAAGTTTATGATTTTACTCCTGTGCAATTTCCTGCAAATGATAGAAAAGCAAATACAATGACAACACATTTTGATTATCATGTTATTCATGATGATTTAGTAAAGTTAGATGCACTAGGACATGATGACCCTACATTTTTAAAAATGTTAAGTGATTTAACAGGTATAGAATATAAAAATATTAAAATGGATGATAAAGATACTATGTCTATTTTTTCTTCTTCAAAAGTTTTAGGAATAGATTTGACTTCTGAATTAAGAACAACAGTGGGCACTCTTGGAATACCAGAATTCGGTACTCAGTTTGTTAGAGGAATGTTAGAAGAAACAAAACCAAAAACTTTTGCAGCTTTAGTAAGAATTTCTGGGTTGTCTCATGGTACAGATGTGTGGTTGAATAATGCTCGAGATTTAATTATTTCAAAAGAAGCAACTGTTGATGAAGTTATTGCATGTCGTGATGATATTATGAATTACTTAATCCAAAAAGGATTAGATAAAAAACATTCATTTTTTATTATGGAAAAAGTTAGGAAAGGTAAAGGATTATCAGAAGAAGATGAAGAGGAAATGAAAAAAAATAAAGTTCCAAAATGGTTTATAAATTCATGTAAAAAAATAAAATATCTTTTTCCAAAAGCGCATGCAGCAGCATATGTAAGTATGGCATTTAGAATTGCGTATTTTAAAGTTCATTATCCATTAGCTTTTTATGCTACTTATTTTTCTGTAAAAGGCGATGAATTTAACACTCATATTATATTAAAAGGGAAAAATGCTATAAGAAATAGGATTTTTGATTTAAAATCACTTAAATCCTTGGATGTTAAAGAAAAAAATGAACTTACAGTTTTAGAAATCGCATATGAAATGATTTTAAGAGGATTTGGATTTTTGCCTCCGGATATATATAAATCTGATTCTAAAAATTTTATTATTGAGGGGAATAATTTAAGAATACCATTTATTAAAGTTCCAAATTTAGGTGAGAAAGCTGCTGTAAGTATAGTAAAAGCAAGAGCGGAAAAAGAATTTTTATCTGTTGAGGACTTGTTAAAAAGAACAGGTATAAATAAAACTACATTAGAAACTTTTAGGAAATTAGGTATGTTAAAAGGATTGCCTGAAAAGAATCAGGTTAATTTATTTGAAGAATTTATGTAACAAAAACCCCCCAGCAAAAAATGCTGAGGGTTTTTGTTATGGTTGTCTTGTGAGTTATTTTTAAACTTTTAATATTGATTTTGGATTTAAATTTCTATCTATTCTTTTGATCAAACCGGATAATACCTTACCTGGGCCAACTTCATATACTTGGGTTACGCCTATTTCTTTCATTTTTTTAATGCTTTCTACCCATCTTACAGTACCTGTTATTTGATTAATTATATTTTCTTTTATTTTTTCAGGATTTTCTTCTAAATTTGCTGTATAATTTTGTATAATCTTATATTGAGGGGAATTGAATAAAACATTTCTTAATTCGTTATACATTTTTTCTTTTGCTTGTTTAATTAAAGATGAATGAAAAGGGCCACTGACATTTAATTCTACAACTTTTTTTGCCCCCTTTTCTTTTAAAATTTCTACAATTTTTAGTACTTTATTTCTTTCACCACTAATAACAATTTGTTCTGGAGAGTTGTGATTAGCAATGTTTACATTTTCAAAATTTTCTAAAACAGAATTGATTACATCAAGATTTAAACCTATAACTGCACCCATTCCACCAATACCTGGAGGACATGCTTCACTCATATATTTTCCTCTTAATCTTACTAATCTTACTCCTTCCTCAAAAGAAATTACTTTTGAGGCAACTAACGCAGTCCACTCCCCTAATGAATGTCCGGCAACGATGTCGGGGATAATATTTAATTTTTCTATGGCATAAAGATACATTATATATGAAATAGTTAATAATGCTGGTTGTGTATTTTCTGTTAAAGTTAATGCTTTTTCATCATTCCCAAAAATAATAGACTCTAAATCTATATCAATAACTTTAGAAGCTCTATCTAAATATTTTTTATATTCTGGATATTTTTCTAAAATTTCCTTTCCCATTCCTAGTGCTTGTGATCCTTGACCTGGAAAAACAAAAGCTATCATTTCTACACCTCCAATATACAATAAAATTTTTGATATCATCCAGAAATTTTTTTAAATTCTTTCCCAAACTCTTCTACTATTTCTTTTACGCTTTTTATATCATTAATTAATCCTGCACTTTGTCCGGCCATAAAAGAACCATTTTCCAAATCTCCTGAAACAAAAGCTTTTCTTAAACTACCAACAAGCATTTCTTCAGCTTCCTCTGGTGAAGCAATTTCTAGATGTTTTATTTTCTTTGCGAATTTCGTTTTTATAACTCTTGCAGGATGGCCTATAGTAGCTCCTGTTACTATTGCATCTCTAATACCTGCTTTTAATATCAATTTTTTATAGTTTTCGTGTGCTTCGCATTCATATGTGGCAATAAATCTTGTTCCCATTTGTATTCCTTCTGCGCCTAATTTTAAAGCAGCTCTCATTCCTCTTAAATCTGCGATCCCACCAGCTGCAATAACAGGAACATTTAATACATCAACAAGTTTTGGTATTAATATCATAGTTGAAACATCACCAATATGGCCGCCGGCTTCCATTCCTTCACCTATAATGGCATCAACGCCTATTTTTTCTAACCTAATAGCTAAATTTTCAGATGAGACAACAGCAAGTATTTTAATGTTGTTCTCTTTTAAACTTTTTATATATTTACCAGGATTACCAGCTCCAAAAATAACTACAGGAACCTTTTCCTCTCTTACTATTTCAACTAATTGATCTACATATGGATTTACAAGTATTATATTCACAGCAAAAGGTTTATTAGTAAGTTTTTTAATTTCTTTTATGGAGGTTTTCAGAATTTCAGGTGTCATGCTTCCTGCTCCTATTGTTCCAAGACCGCCAGCCTCAGAAACTGCAGCTGCTAATTTGGCAGTTCCAACCCATGCCATTCCTCCCTCTAAGATAGGATATTTTATCTTTAGCAATTTTGTTATTCTATTCATTAGTGCACCTCCATGTTATTGCTGATGTTGTCATTCCTCCGCCAACTGATATTAACAAATGATCTTTTAATAAAATTTTTGTATTTCCATATGTTTTAAACAAAGTAAGAGGAATGCTTGCAGCTCCAGTATTACCATAATTTTCTATAATATCTAGAAATTTAGTTTCACAAAAATGTTTTTTTACGCTTTCTAATATTCTTTTATTAGCTTGGTGTGGAACAATAATCTTTTTTCCATATTCATCAAAATACTCATGTATCATCTTTTTCATATTTGTTACTGCAAATTTGTATACTCTTTTTCCTTCCATTATGATTTTTTTATTTTTATTTATATTTAAAGCATCAAAATACTCTGAATCATATAAAACCCTATGATCACATATACAATTATCATTATTCTCAAGAACCATAGCTATAGCAGCATCAGAAAACAATATTGCAGTATTAATATCATCCTTTTCAACAAGTGAAGATAATTTTTCTGAAACGATAAGTAAAATTTTACTTGCAATTTTTTCTCTAAACATAACGTCTGCAACATGCATAGCAGTTACAAAACCAACAAAACCGTTTGAAATATCTATTCCGTAACGTGGTTTTTTGATTTTTAATGTTTCAAATGTTCTCACATAAAATGGCACATAATGTGCTCCAACTGAAGAAACAAAAAGTACAGTATCAACACCATCTAAATCTAAGTTTTCTGTAGCTTTTATCCCCATTTCAAAAATTTCTAAATTAGAAATGTATCTATATTTTATTCCTGTTCGTTTATATATCCATTCTTCTGAAACATCAAATTTTTCCGCTAATTTTTTATTATCAAGTATTATATCAGGAATAAAAGCATTAATTTGAGATATTACCATATTATCCCCTCTTTATTCCAACCATTAATTCACAGGTAGTAACTTTTTTGTTTTCAACTTTTGCAATTGCATTTAATTTATACATTCCCATTTTTTCTTGAATGACTTCGGTTTCATATATTAATTTATCTCCAGGTCTAACTTCTTTTTTAAACCTCGCTTTATCTATGCCTAAGAATAACGGTATAGTTTCTTCTTTAAGATCTTTCATTAGCAATATTCCCGCTGTTTGAGCTAATCCTTCAATAATTAATACTCCTGGCATTATAGGATAATTTGGGAAATGACCTTGAAAAAATGGTTCGTTTATACTTACATTTTTATAAGCAATAATTTTTTTTTCAGTTATTTCCAACACGCTATCAACAAGCAAAAAAGGATATCTATGAGGTAAAATTTTCAATATTTCATTAATGTTAATTATTCCCATTGTGTAATCACCCCTACTGCATCAGGACCTAAGTGGGTTCCTATTACAGGATCCAATAATGCATATATTATATTTTCATCGTTAAAACCCTTATTTCTTAATTCTTCAATAATTAGACCTCCATATTTTAAATTGCCAGTATGGATAACAGCAATCTTTTTTAATCTTAGAGAATCAATTCTTTCTATACCTAGTTTTGCTACTTCTTTTACCATTTTATTTATTCCTCTAACATTTTTTACTGGTATGATTTCACCTTCATTTAAAGAGAGAATAGGTTTCATGTTTAGTAAACCACCCATTAAAGCTTTGGCTTTACCTATTCTACCACCTTTATATAAATAATCTATATTTGTTACGCTGAATATTGTTTTAATAGTAGTATAAAAATTTTTTGAATATTCTAATAGTTGTTCTAGAGTATAATTTTCACTTTTTATTTTTTCTTTTAATTCGAGAATTAAAAATCCTAAACCAAAACTCGTTAGTTTAGTATCTATAGTAAAAATTCTTTTATCATCAACCATAGAGGCTGCCAGTCTTGCAGAATTTAGTGTTCCACTCAATTTTTCTGAAATAGTTAAAGTGATTAAATAATCATATTTTTTTAGCATATCTCTATAAACTATCTCAAAATCTTTTACCGAAGGTTGAGAAGTAAGAGGAACATAGGAACCTTCTTTAAGTTCCTCATAAAATGTAGTTGGACACAAATCAATAGCTTTTATATGTTTTCCATTTCTTAATATATAAAGTGATGTAAAACCAATATCATTTTTTTCTAAAAAATCTATAGATAAATTACAAGTATTATCGGTTACTATCCCAATTTTCATAAAAAAGCGCCTCCTTATAAGCTTCTATAAACAACAGAAACATTATGACCACCAAAACCAAAAGAATTTTTAATAGCATATTTTGCTTTATAATTTATAGTTTTTTTAGGAATTTTTAAATCTTTTAATTCTTCTGAAGGATCATCTAAATTTGGCATTCCATGAATAAATCCTTCTTGCATTTGTAGTATCATTCCAATAAACTCAATTGCAGCAGCTCCACCAAGTGCATGTCCAAATAATGTTTTTGAACCTTGAATATATATATTTTTAGCTTGTTCGCCCAAAGCATCTCTTATAGCTCTTGTTTCAGCAATATCTCCAGCAGGGGTAGAGGTAGCATGGCAATTAACTAATTCAATTTTTTCAGGATCAACGTTAGCATCTTTTAAGGCTAATTTTATTGCTTTGGCAGCACCTCTTCCCTCAACATCAGGAGCACTAATATGATATGCATCACCAGTCATTCCAAATCCTTCAACATAACCATACACATTAGCATTTCTTTTTTTAGCATGTTCCTCTGATTCTAAAATAATTACACCAGCACCTTCTCCCATAACAAAACCATCCCTATCTTTGTCAAAAGGTCTTGAAGAACCTTTAGGATCATCATTTCTTGTAGATAACGCTTTCATATTCGCAAAGGCGGCTATAGGCATTGGATCAATTGTAGCTTCAGTTCCTCCGACAATAGCAACATCAACATAACCATGCCTTATCAACATGGTTCCAATAGCTATGGCATGCAATGAAGAAGCACAAGCACTTACGGTATTAAAATTTGGTCCTTTTAATCCAAATTCTATAGAAACAACACCAGATGCCATATCAGATATCATCATAGGTATTAAAAATGGACTAACAACCTTTGGGCCTTTCTTTTCCATTTTTTGGAATTCCTTATACAATGTTTTAAAGCCACCAATCCCAGAAGCAACTATTACAGCTGCATTTTCTTTCCATTCTCCATTTTCCTCTAATTTACTATCTTTTAAGGCTTCTTTGGATGCTGCAATAGCAAATTGTAAAAATCTATCATATCTTTTAGCTAATTTCTTATCCATATATAAAGTTGGATCAAAATCTTTTACTTCTCCTGCAATTTTAACTTTATGTTCTGTTGTATCAAATTGAGTGATGTAGTCTATACCTATAGTCATTTTTTTTAAATTTTCTTTAAATTCTTCTTTAGATTTTGCTATAGAATTAATAGTTCCTAAACCAGTTACAACAACTTTTTTCATATTTATACCTCCCAATAAAAATTTTATCCACTATAAATATTAGCAACATTATGCCAATATAAAATTTATAGAACATAAGTTCTATAAAGGTATAATAATTATACCTTTTTTTTTTAATCCAGGATTCTTTTGGTATAAAATATATACTTCTAAGAACCAATAATTTTTATGATATAATTTAATAAAAAGAGAGGTGAAGATATATATGAAGAGTGAAAATAGTGTTTTTATTGAAAAAGTTTCTATTCGGAAAATAATATTCGAAGGTGATATTGTGGATGTTGAATTGCCTCAAAAACATATTATTGCAAATAGTAGAATATTATCTATAAATTATATATCTCATAATGTTAAGATTTTACCTCCAATTTACAGAAATTCAAGGGTTAAGATAAATGATGGGGAATTATTAAATATAAGAGTATATGAAAGATCTTCAAATTATATGATAAAATCAAAAGTATTGAAAATTGAAAAAGATTATATATATATTCATTTACCGTCGTATGCTATTAAAATTCAGAAAAGAAGATTTTTTAGAATTCCTATAATCAGAGATGGTATATTAAAAGATAAAGAAGAAAAAAAATTTATTCCCTTTGAGACAAGAGATTTTAGCGCTGGAGGTATGCAAATAGCATGTAAATATAATCTTGAAGAAAAAGAATATAATCTAAGTAAATTAGAAGTAGATGAAAATTTAATATTAGAAGATCTTCCTGTAAGAGTTGTTAGAATAGTAGGAGAAAATATATATAATGAAAAACTATATGGTATAATGTTTTTAAATCTCGATTACAACCTAGAAAAACAAATAGTTAGATATGTAAATTTATATACAATACGTTCTAAAAATCATGATATTGGGTGATAATATGTTAAAGGATAATTTGTATGGAATAATCGAAATACCAATAATAATTGTTTTATTATTCATTATAGATATATCTCTTAGATATTTTGGATATATTTTTATTAATCCAAATCCATATTTTTTATTTATTATTTTTGTTGCTATAAGATATGGTATTAATTATTCATTAGTGGCTGGAGGCTTAAGTTCTTTTTTTATGTTCTTGTCTTTATATTTTAATGTTAAAGAGGATTTTTTTAAAGTAGCTGTATCATGGGAGGTATTAAAAATACCTCTATCTATGCTGGTTTTTGGTATAGTTGTCGGTTTTTTTAGAGATATGTATGTACAAAAAATAAATATTCAGAAAGATCAAATATCTTTGTTAAAAAATAAAATAAATTCTTTGGAAGAAGAAGTAAGGATGTTGAAAAATGTTACAACTGATCTTGAACATAAGCTTGTTTTAGAAAAAAATGGAGTGTCATTATTAATAGATAAACTAAGAGAAATAGAATATGATAATGCTGAAGATATATTTAATGAAGCGATAGATTTGATCTCAGATTTTATATCTGCTAAATCTGTTTCTATATATGTTTTAGGAGAAAATGATTTTTTAAGATTAAAAGTAAGAAAAGGACCTCAATTTTTACCAAATTCTATGCCTTTAAATAAATCAACAGTAATATCTATGGCAAAAGAATTTGGAAGTGCTAATATAAATGTTTTATACCTAACTGATATAGAATATGATTTTGAATATGAACCCGCAATGGCTGTTAGTATTAAATCCGGTAAAAGAATTATTGGATTTATTGTTGTTGAAATCATTGATCCAGAAAAAATGAACAAGAATACAGAAATTTATTTAAGAATTTTATCTGACTGGTTAAGTTCTTTATTGGTTGCCTCGGAAGAAATTGAAAATAAATCGATTGTTATGGATGAATATGAAAGATTTAATAAAATTCTAAAAGAAGTTGATGAAAGGCACAAAAAATTTAATATACCATTTTCTGTGATAAGATGTTCATATAATGGTAATTTAGATATAAATCTTTTGAAATCGATTATTAGAGATACAGATTTTCTTTTTATTAAAGAAAAAGAATTTAATATAATTTTAACATCTTCTAGTGAAACAGGGTTAGAAAGAGTATTAAAGAAAATTAAAGAAATTCCTGGAATAAAAATTTTGGAGGCTTATACCAAAAAATGAAAAAACTATTGATAATTTTAGGATTTATTGGGTTATTTTTAGGTTTTGCTATAATCTTTTTTTTATTAACATATAAATATATTATGTCTGTAATTTTATTTTTGATTTATTTTATTCTTTCATTTATATTAGTGTATATAAATGAAAGAAGATTTTTATATTCATTACAAAAAAATCTTTTTTCACTAATATTTTTTCCTTTTTTCCCTATTATAGTATTATTTCATTTTTCTGAAATTAAGCCATTATATAAACCTTTTCTAATTCAGGAGGAGAAATTAGTTAATACAAGTTCAATATCTTTTAATTCAGTGGATTTAGCTCCTTTTATTCTTATAATAAAATATGGCGATGCAGCACAAAGAAAATATGTTGTAAGACTTTTGTTTAATTCAATAAAGGAAGAGAAAATAGATTTTATTGAAGGTTTAAAATTAATAAGAACAGCTGTATCAATAGATAGTCATCCTGATGTTGTGTTATATGCCACTGATGCATTAACGAATTTAGAAAAATTTTTAATAGAAAAAATATCTTATTATATAGAAAATTTAAATGAACCACGTGATTATATTAATTATGCTAAATATGTATATTATTATGCAAATTCAGGATTTTTAGCAGGGGAACACAAAAAAGAAATATTATGGCAAAGTGCGGTTAGATTAAGAATAGCAGTGTACTTCTATTCAGAAAATAGTGAAATACTTATATATAACTTAAAAATATTGGAATTATTGGAAGAACATGAAATATTATCTAATATGTTGGATCATTTTTTAGACATATTAAAATTGCAAAGTTTATATGAATATGCAATTTTTTATTATATAAAAACAAAAAAAACAGTTAAAGTTAGAAAATTAGTAAATGAATATATAATGCTAGGATTTAAATCTAATAATGAAGCATTAAAATTTATATTGGGGGATTAAATATGAAGAAAGTAAGTGCATCTATTCAATATTATTTTTATTTTTCTATAACAATGTTTCTAATATTTATAATCATATTAATAAATTTTAATACAGAATATGATTTTGATCCAGATTTCATAAAAAATCTTCCATGGAATAAACGGTCAATGTATATTAAACAGAAAGAATTGATTTCTAAATTAAGAGATAAAAAATATTATAACGATAAAGATTTTGTATTAATAAATCAATTAATTAATATTTCCAAAGAATTAAAGGATGAAAAAACATTAGAATTTGCTAACTCTATAAAATTTAGTTATATTTTATATGATCTAAAATATTCTGAATTTTATAACTTAGACTTTATAGACTTTAAGTCTAAGTTAGGGCTTTTTTTACTTTCTGGAAATGCAGATTATTTAGAGAGCATTATAAAAAATGTTGATCAAAAGGAGAAAATAATAATATTACTATTAATTGATAAATTCTATCCAGAAATTATAGATTCTGTAATAAAGTATTTTACTGAAGATGAAATTAATATATTAAAAAAAATAAATTCAATAATAATAGGTGAATAATATGAGAGTAGGGATAATTTTTGAAGGAACATATCCATATGTTACAGGAGGAGTATCCAGTTGGGGAAATTCTCTTATAAGAAATATGCCAGATATTGAGTTTTGTGTAATACAAATTGGGGATGTACCGAAAAATCGAGATCCTAAATATATATTTCCTGACAATGTTGTTGATTACTTTGAATTTTTTTTGTTTGCTAAATATGATTTTCCTAAAAAACATAAAATAAATAAAGATATCAGTAAAAAATTAAAAGATATTTTAATTTATCCATTTGATGAAAAGTCAATGGCAAATAAATTATATGATTTTTTTCATGAATATTCAAATTATGATTTTACTTCAATACTAAAAAATGATTTATATTGGGATATTATGCTTGAATTTTACAAATCTTATATACCTTATGAAAATTTTACTAACTATTTTTGGACATTACAATCAATGCTTTTGCCATTTTTAAATTCTATGACGGTTGATTTACCAAAGTGTGATATATATCATACCATTACTACTGGATATGCTGGGATTTCTGCATTATTAAATGGCATAAGAAATAACATTCCTATAATATTGACAGAACATGGGATTTATCATAGAGAAAGACAGTTGGAGGTTTTAAAAGCAGGGTGGATAAAAGATGAATATAGATTAGCTTGGATAAAATTATTTAATACAATTAGTTCCTTAGTTTATAAAGGATCAAATAAAATAACAACATTATTTTCACAAAACCAAATGTTTGAAAAAGAATTGTGTGATGATTATGATAAAATGTATGTTATTCCAAATGGAGTTGATTATTATAAATTTTCAAAAATAGAGTATAGGAAAGAGAAAGATCCATATATAGTAGGTTTAGTTGGAAGAGTTGTTGAAATTAAAGACATAAAAACTGCTATTAAAGCAGCAAAAATGGTGAAAGAAAGAATTTCTAATTTCAAGTTGTTAATAATAGGTCCAACAGATGAAGAGCCTGAATATTTTGAAGAATGTAAAGAATTAATAAAATTATTTAGATTAGAAGATACTATTGAATTTACAGGAAAAGTAAATGTTTTAGATTATTATCCAAAAATAAATGCGTTGTTATTATCAAGCGTTAGTGAAGGACAACCTTTAGTTATTTTAGAAGCTTTTGCTGCTGGAATTCCTGTTGTATCTACTGATGTTGGAGCTTGTTCAGAAATGATTTATGGGTCATCTGAGGATGTAATAGGAGATGCAGGGATTGTTGTAAAACCAAAAGATTTCGTAGGATTAGCACATAGTCTTATTAAATTATATGAAGACGATGAATTTAGATTAAATGCTTCTAAAATTGGTAAAGAGCGAGTAAAAAAACGATATAGGCTTGATCAAATGATAAAAAATTATAGAGAATTGTATTATTCGGTGGTGAAATAATGGCTGGAGTTGGATTTAGGCTAACAAAAATGTTTAGTAGAGGAGGATTTTCTAGCGATTTATTAGCAGTTGCTTATTCTGTAGTAGTTTCTTCAGGACCATGGATAATAACTACGTTATCGTTGTGGGTGATATTAAATTTGTTTAAAATAACAAATATTTATTTTAATGTAGCTATTGTTTACTCTTTTATAATTTCTATTATTATTTCAGGATTATTCATTATGTTTGAATCAAGGAGAATTTCGGATCTTATTTTTTTAAAAAAGTATAATATGATTCTCCCAGAAGTATTGGGTTTTTTAGTTTATAGTTCTATTATTTTACTTATTATTTTACTTATTTTTTTTGCTTTTAATTCCCATGAATTATGGTATGTATTATCTTTTACTTATTTGTCAATATCATTATTGACTCTTTGGATAATAGGAATAGCTTCCATATCTACAGATAATGTAAATATGTATATATTATCTTTTTTAATAATGGGATTTTTTTCTATAGTTTTATCTAATTATTTAGGTTCTGATGATAATCCTGCAGGATATTTATTGGGTTATGCTTTTGGGGTAAATATAGGTACTTTTTCTCATTATTTAATTATTTTATACAATTTTGGAGCAAAATTATCAATATCTTTTGATTGGATGGACGATTTAAAAAAATATTGGCAAAATATTTTTATTGGTTTTTTTTATTATTTATCAATTTGGATTGATGATTTTGTTATGTGGTATTCACCAATTTATGGTGAAGAACCTATAAGAGGATTTCATTTTTCATATATATATGATAATCCTATGTTTTTAGCATATCTAACTATTATACCTACCGCAACAATGTTTATATTAGTTTTAGAAACTAGATTTTATAAAACATATAGATTTTTTTATGATTCATTAATAGAAGGATATAATTATTCTGAAATTGAAATTAGAAGAAAAGATATGGAAGAAGAATTAAAATTTGATATAAGTTTAACAGTAAAAGTCCAATTGATTGTGACATTATCATTATTATTTTTGAATGAAATTAATCTTGTGCCTTTTGTATCAGAATTGGTAAAACCAATATTTAGAATGGGTATAATTGGTGCTATGATGAACTCTTTTTATTTAACAATTATGTTATTGATATTGTATTTTGACTTCAGAAATTTAGCTTTAACATTAAATATATCAGTTTTTATTATGAATTTAGTTTTAAGCATAATATTTCATAACAAATATGGTCATTACACATTAGGAGCTAGCTATACTATAGCATTTACTATTGGAACTTTTATAGGTTATAAGTTATTAATTGATAGAGTAGAAAACTTAATTGAAATAGAGTATTTTAGACAAAAATTAGCTGTAAAAGATGGCTTTTATATCAAATTTAATCAAGTAAAAAAGTTAATGGAGGAAAAATCAAAATGAAAAAATTACTTATTATTATTTTTATTTTATCTATTTCTTTTACAATGTTTGGG
The DNA here is from genome assembly GCF_054657315.1 of Marinitoga arctica. NCBI lineage: Bacteria > Thermotogati > Thermotogota > Thermotogae > Petrotogales > Petrotogaceae > Marinitoga > Marinitoga arctica. The sequence continues at coordinate 20,081 of NZ_BAAHYY010000005.1, forward strand.
AAAAAAGATTTGTTACTACTATATAAAAAATCTGAACAATATGGGGAATATTTATTTCAATCACAAGTTATTCCTATTTTGAAAAAATATGATATAAATTATGAACTGAAAAATGTTGAAGAAATTAATTTTTATGAAATTAATTATAATAAATATTTTGGTATAATAAGTTGGTATTATTCAACAAATTTACCAGATTCAGGTTTATATTTAAGACAACTTTCTAATTTTGTTGAAGATGGTGGCTTTTTCTTTTTCTTTAATAATTTAGGTGTATCAGCTGATTTAAGGGAAATAAATAATTTATTAAATAAAATAGGAATGCATTATATGTATGGTTTTAAAGAAATTAATAATTTTGAAGTAGTATATGACAAAAATATGTTTTTAAGCCCGCCTTCAACTAAAACAAAAAAATCTGTAGAAAAATATATTGTTTTTAATGAAGATAATATTTTTTTGAAATTTATAACTCCGGAATTTACATATCCAACTCTAATATTATCAGAAAAGGGTGGAGGTGCTTTATTAAATAGTTTTATTACAGATGATGGAAACGTTATTTTAAATATTGAAAACTTAATTTTAAAAATCATTAAACGTAATGTAGGGTATGAAAATAAAGTTTTAATTATTGATAATTTATATGATAAAAAAAATTATTTAGATAGTCAAAAGAATTTTGAATATATTTTTAAGTATGCAAAAATACCATATGAATTTATTGATGTTAGACGTTTTTATAATTTTACCTTTTTTGATTTAATTCCTTATAAATATATTATATGGAATACAGATTCAAAATTTATAATGAATAAAAGTTTAAATCATTATTTAGAAAATAAAGGTACGCTAATTTTTTCTACGGATATTTACAATACTCCATGGAGAAATAATGTAACTTTAAAAGAATTAAATATTTCAAAGATTATATTTGATAAGGCATTATTCCCATTAGGTAATGAAAACAATGGTAATACATCAGTTACCATAATTTTTAAACTAAATTTTAATGTGAATTTATTAAATGATGAAAAAGTATTATCTTATTTTACTAATGATAATGATGAAAAATCTCCAGCTATATGGTATAGAAAAGAGAAAAATGGATATATAGGATATATTAGCCCTTTTTTAATTATAAAAAATTTAAGGGGATTAATATTACAATCTATTCTTGAAATGAGTGACATATCTATTGCAGGTTTATTAAATTCTTATACTTTCTATATAGATGATTTTCCATTACCATCATATAATATCAAAATTGATAATAATAAAGGTGAAATTATTACTGATGATGAATATTATTATAATATATGGTGGCCATCTATAAAGAAATTTTCTGAAGACTATAATATTAAATACACTTTTATTACACCTTTAAGTTATAATGGAGTAAGTAGTCCGCCTTTTGATTTTTCTGAGTTTTTTATGAGTAAGAATAATAACCCTTTTAAAACAATGAAAGAGATAGATAATTTGGAATTTGAACTAGGACTTCATGGTTATAATCATACATCTCTAACAAAAGAAAATTGGCCTAATTATGAAAATATAATTTTAAGTTTAAATGCTGCTCAGGATTTTTTAAATAAAATTTTAGATCATCCTGTAGTAATCAGTAGCTATGTAGCTCCTAATAATATTATAGACGATTTTGGTGTAAAATATTTATTAAAATCTATACCTACCATTAAAACTATCGGTACATCGTATGAAGGACAAGATGAATTTTCTGAATATGAAATAACAAATAATTTTGTACTGATTATTCCAAGATCAACATATGGATATTATCCTATAAAGAGAATATTATTTACAACTATTAATACTCTGGCTAACTTTGGTGCATTTCAACATTTTATTCATCCTGATGATTTGTTTTCTAAGGATAGAAATCCAGATAGAAAAACATGGGATGAAATGTATAAGTTATTGGAAAATTTTTATAATACTATTAAAAGTAAATTTCCTTGGTTAAGAAATCATAGTGCGTCAGAAGCATATCCTTATTATTTTGATTATTTAACACAAAATTTTAATTATTTTTTCAAAGAAAATAATTTAACTGTTATTATACCTAATTCTTCAATATTTCCAAAATATTTTATGATAAGGTCAAAAAAGAATATAAGAGAAGTTTCTGGAGGAAAAATTATACATTATTACAGGAATAATAATTTATATATTATTGAAGCAACTGAAAATAAGCTAAGAATTAAATTTTTAGGTGATTAAATGAAAAAGATATTGAGAGAAATAATGTTAGAAAAAAGAAAAAGTATTAATAAAAAAGAATATATAGAAAAAAGTTATATAATAAGTGAAAAAATAGCTAAATTATTAAATTTTACTTTTTTTAATAGTATTGCTATGTATTATCCCTTTAGAAATGAAGTTGATATTTTAAATTTAATAGATATCTTTTATGAAAAGGATATATTGTTTCCTAAAATATGTGGAAAGAATATGTATTTTGTTAAAATTAATTCTATTATGGATTTTAAAAAAGGAAAATTTGGTATAATGGAACCAATTGGGGAAGAATTTAAAAGTGATATAGATGTTTTTTTGATACCAGGGGTGGCTTTTGATGAAAAACTTTATAGATTGGGGTATGGTGGAGGTTATTACGATAGATATTTTTCTAAACATAAAAAGAGTTTTTTAATAGGAGTAGGATTTGATTTTCAAATTTTAAAAGAACTTCCAATTTTTGATCATGATATAAAAATGGATATCATAATAACTGAAAAAAGAATATTAAAGGGTGATTAATATGAAAATTGGATTAGTACAATTTAGACCAGAACTTTTTCAGGTTAAAGAGAATGTTGAAAGAGGGATAAAACTAATAAAAGAAAAAAATGCTGATATATTTATTTTTCCAGAATTAGCATTTACAGGTTATACTTTTAATACCAAAAGTGAAATTGAATGGGTCTCTGAAGACATAAATGGATACTCAATAAAAATATTTAAGGATTTTGCAGTATCTAAAAAAACAAATATAGTTTTTGGTTTTGTTGAAAAATCGGAAGGAAAATTTTACAATTCTTCTATATTAATAAAAAGTGATGGTAGTACAAGAATATATAGAAAAACTCATTTGTTTTTTGAAGAAAAATTATTTTTTGAAAAGGGAGATACAGGTTTTTGGGTTGAAGAAATTAAAGGAGTTAAAATTGGCCTTGCGATATGTTTTGATTGGTTTTTTCCTGAATCATTTAGAACGTTAACCTTAAAAGGTGCTCAAGTGATAGCGCATAGTGCAAATTTAGTAATGCCATATTGTCAGGAAGCTAATAAAATCAGATCATTAGAAAATAGAGTTTTCATTGCAACATCAAATAGATGGGGTGAAGAAAAGAACCTTTTAAATACAAACAAATTTACAGGTATGAGTCAAATAACAAATCCAAAAGGCGAAGTTGTTATTAGATTTCCAGAAAAAGGTGATATGGTTAAAGTTGTAGATATTGATCATAAAATGGCACTTAATAAAAATATAAATAAATATAATAATATTATAGAAGATAGAATGGAAAAATTTTATAAATAGGAGAGATGAGAATGTTTTTATCAATTGGAGAAGTTTTAATAGATATGATAACAGAATCTGTGTCATTATATGATGCAACCGTTTTCCAAAGATTTTTTGGTGGTTCGCCTGCTAATATAGCTATAAATGTTGCTAAACAAGGAATTGATAGTTTTTTATTATCAAGTATAGGGAAAGATCCATTTGGAAAATTTATAGAGGATTTTTTATTGAGTAATAATGTAAAATTAAATTATTTAGTAAAAAGAAAAGATGTATATACTGATATAGTTTTTGTTAATAAATCGAAAGAAACACCAGAGTTCAGTGCATATAGAAATGCATCATTAAAAATTGATATTCCAAAGAGTTTTGAATTAAATAAATTTAAAATTATTCATATATCTTCTTGGGCAGTTTCAGAAAAGAATCAATTTGAAAAAATATTGGAATTAGTAAAAAAAGCAAAAAAATATGGAATTTATATAGGTTTTGATCCGAATTATAGAGAAATTTTATGGAATAATACTTATTCCATTGTTGATATTTTAAAAATATTAGGTCCATATATTGATTTTATAAAACCCTCTTTTGATGACGCAGAAAGTATATTTGGAAAAGGGAAAATAGAAGATTATTTAAAATATTTTGAAGAACTGAAATTAAAAAATATAATTTTTTCATTAGGAAAAGATGGTGTACTATTGAAAACAAAAAATGATATAATTAAATTACCGTCATATGCAAAAGAAGTAGTTGATGTAACAGGAGCAGGGGATGCAGTTTGGTCGGGATTATATATTGGATTATTAAACGGATTGTCTATTTTAGATTCAACAAAATTAGGATTGTCTTTTGCGGCTGAAAAATTAAAATATACAGGTGCAATTGCTCCTATTAAAAATTGGAATTTATTAAAGGAGATATATCATATATAAAATGGTGATAATATGAAAAGTAATTTACTATTATTAGTTTTAACCTCTATAATTGGAATGTTGACTATATTTTTTGTTCAACCTAAAAAAATTCTCGAAGTTCCAATTATTTATTACATAAATGGATCAGACATTGATAAGGTAATTAGCAATTATAAGCCTAAATTTTTGATTATTGATTATTCTAAAGATGGGACTGATAAAAATAAATTTACACGCGAAGATATAAATAAGTTAAAGGATATGGATATTATTCCTTTGGCCTATTTAAGTATAGGCGAAGCAGAAGATTATAGATTTTATTGGAAAGAAAGTTGGACCGATAATCCACCATCATGGGTTGATGGGGAAAATCCTAATTGGCCTGGAAATTTTAAAATAAAATATTGGTATGACGATTGGGAGAAGATTATTTATCAATATTTAGATAAAATTATTGATCAAGGGTTTATGGGTGTTTATTTAGATTTAATCGATTCTTATAAATATTGGGCTGATAAAGGTTATAACATTGAAGCTACTGCAAATGAAATGATTAAATTAGTATTAAAAATAGCAAGATACGCCAGAAAAAAGAATCCTATATTTCTAATTGTTCCTCAAAATGGAGTTGATATTATAAAATATGATAAAAATAATAAATATTTATATACTATTTCTGGAATAAGCGTTGAAAGTTTGTTTTATAAACATACAGACAAAAGATCAGAAAACTATGTAAATTCAAAATTAGACTATATTTTACAAATACAAAAAACTGGAAAATTTGTTTTAGTTACAGATTATGTTTTTGATCCTAATAATCCTAATGAAGATATTATTTTGGATTTCATAAACTTATGTAAAAAATACGAATTTTTTGGATATCCTGCTAATAAAAATCAGAAATTAAATGATATATCCGACGCATTAAAATATTTTAATGAGGTGAGATAATGAGAATAGCGTTTTTTAATCCACAGGGAAATTTTGATAAAAATAGTTCTAGATTAACAGAACATCCGGATTTTGGAGGTCAATTAATTTATGTTAGGGAAGTTGCTATGGAACTATCCAAATTAGGGATTGAAGTCGACATTTTTACAAGAAAAATAATTGACGAAAATTGGAAAGAATTTAAAGAAAAGTTTGATTATTACGAAGGATATAATAATTTGAAAATTATAAGAATCCCTTTTGGTGGAAATAAATTTTTAAGAAAAGAACTACTATGGCCTCATTTAAAAGATTTTGCAGAAGGTATTTTAAAATATTATGATGCTATAAATAAGATGCCAGATTTTGTAACAACTCATTATGGTGATGGTGGTATTGCTGGGGCAATATTTGAAAATATTTCACATATTCCATTTTCTTTTACTGCACATTCTTTAGGTGCACAAAAAATGGATAAACTTGGTATAAATAAATTTAATTTTGATGATTATGATAGAGAATATAATTTTTCTATAAGGATTCATGCTGAAAGAGTCTCGATGAATCGTTCAGCTTTTAATATTGTAAGTACTCATTTAGAAAGATTTGAGCAATACTCACATCCGTTATATAAAGGGGCTATTGATGTTGAAAATGATTCTAAATTCAAAGTTATTCCTCCTGGAGTAAATATAAAAACATTTTCTTCTAAAAATAAAGAGATAGATAAAATTTTTTGGAAAGAAATAGAAAGATATTTAATAAGAGATATAAAAGAAAAAGACAAACAATATATTGTATTATCGAGCAGGGTAGATGAGAAGAAAAATCATCTTGGTGTAGTAAGAGCTTATGCTAAATCCTATAAACTTCAAAAAATGGCAAATCTCGTTATTTTTGTTAGAGGATTAAAAAATGGATTCAATGATATAAACAAACTATCTGAAAAAGAACAAAAAATAATAGGAGAAATAAAAAAAATCGTTGAAGAATATAATTTACATGGAAAGGTATCATTGTTTGATGTTCCAGGTCAAGAAGAATTAGCAAGTGCTTACAGATTTTTTGTTAGAAAAAAATCTGTTTTTGTGTTACCAGCTTTTTATGAACCATTTGGATTAGCTCCAATTGAAGCAGCTGCTGTAGGACTTTCAGTTGTTGCGACTAAAAATGGCGGACCAACTGAATCATTTGATAAGGGTAAATACGGAGTATTAATTGATCCTTTTGATAAAGAAGATATAGCTAAAGGTATAATTGAAGGATTAGAAAATTTTGATAAATATTCTAATTTAGGTAAAAAAAGAGTTTTAGAAAATTACACATGGGAAATTACAGCAAAAAGATACCTTGAAAGTATAGAGGAATATTTAAAAAATCCTATTAAGCAGAATAATTATATGAAGATACCAGATTTCTTTTTTAATAAGGATAAAGAATTAGACAGTAATTTAATATTAAAATATCTCAAAAATAGAAACGACCTTTAAGGTCACTTTTTATAAAAAATAAAGCCCATTCGGGCTTTATTTTTTTGTTGCTTATAATGGTGGAGACGGCGGGAGTCGAACCCGCGTCCGAAAGTAGAGTAAGCCGGACGTCTCCGAGCGCAGCCTGTGTTTTGATTTTCGCCTAATCTTCTCCCACAGGCAGGATAAGATTAAGCTATCTCCCAAAAATTTTCCCAAAAATCCGGGAGAATGATTTTTGGGTAAGGGTCATATATATGACATCCTATTCAGTCGTTTGACCCAGAACAACTGATAGGACGGCTGCTATATTATATTAAGCAGCTAAAGCGTAATTTTCTTCGGCAATTCTCTTTTTTGACCGATTGTTTAACGTGGTTACAGTCGTCCACGACTCGCTTTCCGACTTACTCTACCCCCGTCGAAACCGTTTCGTCCCCAAACGATACGATTATAACATAAACAAAAGATTTTTTCAACTATTTAGACGAAAATAAAATAGAAAAGTTTAATTTTTTATATTTATATTTTTATTAATAACAGTTGAAAAATTGTAATACCCTACTGATACTTCAAAATTAACTGTTTTTGAAAAATTACCTTCTATAGGAATTTTAAACCTTCCATTTTTTATATTTATCCTTTTGTTATTAAAATAGATAAAATATCGATCAGCATAATCTTTGGTTGAATTAGAAAAATATATCTCTGGTTTTTTTATTTCGAATATCATATAGTTATTTTCATTTCCTATATAATTTATATCTACATTGCTTTTTATAATGTTTTTAGGATTATTTTTTACTATTATTTTTTTTAATCCATTTAAATATTTATTATTTACATTAATTTCATAATAAAGATTATATTCCCCCTTTTCCTTGAAAGGTTGAAAAATCAAAGAATTATTTAAATAACTATATTTTATTTGTTCGGGAATTCCTAATATTTTGAAATTTATAAATCTTATATTATAATTATATATCTCATTATTATATTTATCATAAATATTGATGTTTTTAATTTTTATAATTTCCTCATTATCAGTAAAAATAAAGTCCTTATCAAAACTGAAAGATACTCTATAAGGCTCATCAGGTAATAATTCTAAAATAATTTCTTTAATTTTTTTATCAGAATTAAATATTTTAACTTTGTATATACCTGATTTGGTAATATTTGAAAGTTTTAATGTAATTTCCCCAAATTCATTTGTTTTTCCTATGTATAATTTATCTGAATTATTAAGTGTATAAAAAATCTCAATATTTTCTGCAGGGACACCCTTATTTTTAACAAACATTTTTATTTTAATATCATTTCCTACAGTTTCTTTTATATAATTTTTGCTTATAACATATGAACCTATATCTTCTCCAAATTTAATAATTGGAAAATAAAAACCTAATCCAAAGATATTTGTCATAAATTTATTTACATTATAATCAAAATACAAGTGATTTATACTAAATTTAAAACCCAAAGAAAAATCCTTTGTATATTTTATATAAGGTTCAATATATAGGTTGTTTATGTTAGTGTATGCTGATATAACACCAATAAATTGAAAATCATTTTGAGTTCCAAATTGAATTTTCAAGGGGATATTTCCTAAATTATATCCCAAATATAATGAATGAAAGTTATTATTATTATTATTATTATAAAAAGTATAAGAATAATCTATATATATATTGTTTAATCGACTAAAAATAATTAGATTAAATAATAAGACAATTGTAGATAAAATTACTTTTTTCATAAATCCCTCCATTATTCTGGGGTATTCCACCCTATAAAATTAGAATCAGTTTTTATTATATATGAATTTCCGTTAATTTTATCTGAAAAAGATTTTGTTTGTCCAAAAATTATATAACCATTATCTGAAGTTTGTATAATACCATTAGATTTTTCTTCATAATCTCTTCCAAATTTAATTTTTTCTAAAACATTTATATTTTCATCAATTTTCAAAGCTTCTATATCTCCATTTTCATCATTTAATAGGATAACATAACCATCGCTTGTTTTAACAACATCAATAAAATCATTTTGATAATTGTTCTCATATTTTGGAGTCAACAATATATTAAACCTTTTACTATATTTCTTTATTACTAGGTCATTATTATTAAATCCAAAAATTAAAAATCCTGTGGCATCCTCTTTAATCTTTAGAACATTATCTATGTCGTTAATTTCTATTATATTCTCTTTATTTAATTGATCATCAAAAATGTATAAATAACCTTTTCCTCCAACGGAACTGCCAATTAAATACTTTGTATTACCATTGTCCAAATATTTGACGATTGTTTTAAACTGTACATTAGTTTCTGAAAATGAATCTAATATTGATCCATCAGATATATTTATCTCAAATATTTTTTCATCATCTAAGATAATATATGTAGTATCGTTAATTTTTAAATAGTCATTTATGTTATTTACTGGTATTGTAGTAGAAGTAGAGTTTTCATTTAGATTATTATCGTATTCATTTATTATTAAATTTCCTGAATCAATACCAAATAATAATAATTTATCAGTATTTAGATTTAATGAATATGGAGTAAAATTAATTGTTACAGAAGAATTCTTTGTTGTCTCTGTACCAGTATTATCCAATTTAGTTAAGAAATAGTTGTTACCGTCTTTTTCTATGATAACAAATTCATTTGAAAACTCAACACAATCTATAACATCATTTTCTGAATTAGCCCCCCTTTCTATTGTAAATATTTTTGTATCAGTATTTTTGGTTGTTACTGAAGTAATACCCTCATAATAATCATCTTTTTCATCTATAACTCTTACAGTATAATAATAAGTTGTATTAGGCTTTAATCTTTCAAAATAGTATTCTTTTGATGTTGTATTGAATAATACTGTGCTATAATTAGTTCCATCAGTTGACTTTAATAAATCATATGTTATAGATTGACCTTCAGGATCATTACCCTCCCAAGAAAGTTTTATTTCTAATCCATTATGAACTTCATAATTTAATGATTTTAATATTGGTGGAGTATTTACTGTAAAACTCATGATAGTTGATTCGGTTATTCCATTATAATCATCTTTGGCGGTTACTTTCCAATAATACGTTTTATTGTTCTCTAAATTCCCTATATTAAAATTAGAATAAGTATAATCCGTTGCTATTTTTGAAAGATTAAATTTATTTTCTCCAAAATAAATATCATATTTTAAAATATCATTTTCATTATCCTTAGCTTCCCAACTTAAAGTTACACTTTTTTCAATTCCAAAAGATTCATTTATTGGATAATAATTATTTTCAAATATTGGAGAACTATTTGTGGTAAAAGATTTAATATTTGATTCAACAGTTCCTCCTTTGTTATCAAAGACAATGATTTTCCAATAATATGTTTTTCCTTCTTCTAAATCAGTTAGTTGATATTCATTTTGTGTGGTAGTTGTTATTTTATTTAAAGAGTTATAAGATGTTCCTAAATAGATTTCATAATATAATTCATCACCATCTGGATCATAAGCATTCCAATATATTTTATCACCATTCTTGAAATGAGTTAAACTATCAGATATTAAAGAATTGTCATATATTATAGGATTTTTAGTTGTGGATAAGTTAATTATTGTTGAATCAGATGATCCTTTTTCGTCAGTAACAGTTATCTCTAAAGTATAATTTTCATCAGCATCTAAATTTAAAATGTAATTATTATTTTCTAATTTTTCTGATAATATTATGTTGTTCCCAGATGTTATTTTCAAATCATAAATTAATTTATCATTATCAATATCAAATGCTTCCCAATTCAAATTGTATTCAAGAGATATATTTGTAGAGTTGTTAGTTATATTTATAGAACTAATTTCAGGTTTGTGCGTAGTTGTAAATTGTCTGAATTCAGTTTCATTATAACCTCCCATATCATCCATTAAAACTATTTTCCAATAGTATGTGGAGCTTGAATCCAAAGTTTTATTGATACTATATTCAGAAATGTTTTGTGCATTTGATATATATTCATTCTCTAAATTGTTTTTATCTTTACCAAAATATATTGTTGCGCTAAATACACTATCATCAAAATCTTCTGCTATCCATTGTATTTTAGGATTTAAAGAAACATTATTTTCCATATCTTGTGGGAAATAATCTTGTATAAAAGGAGGTTTGTTGAATTTTAAAGGTATTTCATTACCTTTAGTAAAAAATCCCTTCAAATTAAATGCTTTTACATAAATGTTATAGTTTCCCCCTTCAGGAATTTCAATATAAGCATAATTATCTGTAATATTTGTTGCTATAGCAGTTTCTATATTATTAGCAAATTTATATACATTATAATAATCAGCATTGGAATTCTCCCAAATAATTTTTAATTTATTTGGATATTTAACTTCATTAAAAGAATATTCTTTTGTTGGATTGTTGAAATCAAAAATATTTGTGATATTTGGATTTATTTCTGGTGCTTTAGATGTTACAAATGTCGCCTCATTAGAGAAAGAAAACGCATATTTATTATCGATTACTTTTATTTTCCATGTATATTCTGTATTGGGTAATAAATCATTTAATATATATTCGTTTTCTGTAGTTGTTCCGTATAAAGTATTATTAACTATTATTTCATAATATAGCGAATCATTTTCGGGATCAGAGCCAGTCCATTTTAGAGTAACAGATGCATTCATACTTTCCTCTCCTATAGGAGATATAAGAGTAACTGTTGGTTCTTTGCTTGTTATAAAGGTTTGAGTTGAAGATATATTAGTTGCTAAATTACTATCTTCAACTAATAAACTCCAAGAATAATTTGAATCTGTTTCCAATAAATTTGGATATTCAAAATAGGTTGAAGAAGTAGTGTACTCCTCCAGTTTTTCATCTGGAAACTTTAAATATAGTTTGTATAATAATTCATCGGAGTCTGTATCTGTAGCAATCCAGGTAAAAATGGGTTTTAATGATTCATTATTACCTATTGGAGATATTAAATCAATTATTGGTGTATTAGTAGTATTAAAATAATTTACTCCACTTGTTTCTGTTGAATTTAGAGAATCATAAGCAATAACTTCCCATTTATATGGGCTTTCTGGGAGTAAATAATTATCAAAATGATAATTATTATTAGTTAATGTAGCAATTAATGATAATTTTTCTGAAGATTTAGAAAAATAAAGGTGATATTCTTTTATGTTGCTATCCTCAAAATTCCAATTTAATATAGGTTTTAAGCTTAAATTAGTAGAGTCGTTAGAAGGAGATACTGATATGAACACGGGTTTTTTATTTGTCATAAAAGTTGCTATACTACTAATAGAAGTAGCACCATCAGAATCCATAGCTTCGATTTGCCAATAATAATTTTTCCCATATTCAAGATTATAAAGCGTATAATAGGTATTTGTAGTTGTACCTTTTAGAGATAAAGAATTTAAAGTTTCACCAAAATAAACATTATAACTTATTTCATTATCAGGATCATATCCATTCCAAGTTAAAGTTGCAATTTTTGTAGGAATATCTATTAAATTATTAGGATATAAATCATAAGGAGAAGTGGGATCTAGATTTGTTCTGAATTTTATTGGGATACTTTCAGCTTCATTACCCTTTCCATCATTAACAAAAATTTTTAATGCATAATAAGCATCTTTTTTCAAAGTAACGTCAAAGTAATTATCTGTTGTTTCTTCATCCAATAATAGATTATTTGAAAAATCTACAAGGTTAATATCATCATTTTTTTGTATTTCTTTTAATTTAATATTAAAATTTAAATTATCATTATCATTATCTGTCGCATTCCATGTAATTCTAGCGTTAATAGGAACACCCACAGCATAATTTTCTGTTTCTAAGGTCTTTTTAGGATATGTAATTTCAACTTCCGGTTTATATGAAGTTGTGAATTTGAAAATTGGACTTTCATATTTAGTATTATTGTCAATAATTTTCCAATAAAATGTCATGCCAGGAGGAAGGTCGTTTATTATATATTCATTTTTTGTTAATTCTACATATTTATAGAGATTGCTATCATCAGATAAATCATTATTTGGAGATAAAATCAAAGTATAATTATTAGAATTAGTGGAATATTCCCAACTTAATTTTATTGAATCGACAGGTATTCCAGTTTCATTATCTGAAGGTGAAATGTTATAAAACTTGAGATCGGAAACATTAATTACTATAGTTTTTTCTGCATTTACATTCAACTTATCATAAGCAACTAACTTAATATAGTAAGTATTTCCATATTGAAGGTTACTTATTGTATAGCTTGGATAGACTCCTCTATATAAAAGTGTGCTATCAGAAAAATTTTCATTAAGAGAAATATATACATAGTATTCTTTTATTCCATCATTATCAGTAGCATTCCAAGATAAAGGTAGATTTTTACTATAAATTGTAGGATTATAGTTATCTAAATTAATTTTCGGGACATCTGTTGTCTTGAAATGATAAATTATAGAATCATTATAATTATTACCTTTAACACTTCTTATTTTTAAGTAATAGTCTGTTTCAGGTTCTAAATTTTCAATTGTTATATACGTATTTTTTGTAGTCAACTTGTTGTTTAACAGTTCCTCTGATTTCCCATAATATACTTCATAAGATAAATTTTTTGAATTAATATCTTCTGTTATCCATGATATATCAATTTTTAAAGGAAGATCGTTTAACATATTTTCCTTTGGATAAGTTAATATAGGTTTTGGAGGCTTAAGATTAATAATACACGAATTAAAAATTAATATTATCAAGATAGCTAGCATAAAAATATGCTGCTTTTTTTTATATAATTTTTTATTTTTTTCTATCATTATTATCACCCCAATTGATTATTCCATATTTGGGATATATTTTCTTAATTTTTAGAAATAAAATATAAAAGATTTTCTTTAGGGTTCACTTTTCCAGCTGGATATTCTTTACCCTTAAGAATTTCTCTAAATATTTTTATTTTTTTCTCTCCACTAATAATGAAAATTACATTTTTACTGTTATTAATTGTTTTATAAGTAAATGTAATTCTTGGAACCTTTGGTTTTGCATGTTTAGGATATACATAATCAATATATTTATCATCTGAAACTATTGTATCTGGAAAAATTGAGGCTGTATGACCATCATCCCCCATACCTAATAAAATTAAATCAAAGGATATTTCCTTATTTTTGAAAAAATCCATTATATTTTTTTCATATTTTTTTGCACATTCTTCAATTGGATTAATATTTGTATGTATTCTAAAAACATTTTCTGGGTTAATATCAATTTTTGATATTAATGTTTCATATATCATTTCATAATTGATATATTTTTTATCTGTTGTATATCTTTCGTCACCAAGAAATATATATACATTTGACCAATTAATCTTATTTTTATACTCAGAAGAAAGTATTTGATACAATATTTTAGGAGTATTTCCTCCTGACAATACTAAAGTAAAATAATTTTGTTTTTTTATATAATAATTATAAAAATTAAATATAGTCTTAGCTACATCAAAACTCATTTCATTTAATGTTTCATATTCGAATAATCTCATAATATCCTCCATTTCCTATTATCTTTTTCTATTAAATCAAATGCTTCTTTTGGCCCCCAACTTCCTGAAGGATAATAAAATAAATTATTGTCTTTTTCCCAATATTCTAATATTGGTGTTACCAATTTCCAAGATTCTTCCATAACATCATTCCTTACATAAAGTGTTTGATCTCCTAATAATGCATCTAATATAAGTCTTTCATATGCATCCTGTGGTTCAAAATCAAAAAAATTTTTATATTTAAATTCCATATCTAACGAGTTTATACATATTTTAGAACCAGGCTGCTTTGCTTGAAGAGTTAATGTAAATCCTTCATCAGGTTGAATTCTGATAACAAGTGTATTTGGTTCTATTCTAACAGGATAAAATTCAGAAAAAAGAGAATGGGGTACATCTTTGAATATAATTGCAACTTCTGAAATTTTCTTTTTCAACCTTTTACCTGTTCTTAAATAAAAAGGTATTCCGCTCCAACGCCAATTATCTATATATAATTTTGTAGCTATAAAGGTTTCTATCTTTGAGTTTTTCCCCACTTCATTAATATAAGCTGGTTTTAGCTCTCCATTTACATAGCCTTCTATATATTGTCCTCTAATTATCCTTTCAGCTATGTCTTTTTCAAAAGGTCTTATTGATTTTAAAATTTTTATTTTTTCATCATGTATCATATCTGCATCTAAGGAAGCAGGCGGCTCCATTGCTATTAATGTCAGTAATTGTAAAATATGATTCTGAAACATATCTCTTAATAATCCAGTATTTTCAAAATATCCTATTCTGTTCCCTACCCCAAGAGTTTCAGACACAGTTATTTGAATATGATCTATATATTTGTAATTCCATATGGGTTCAAATACTATATTTGCAAACCTCATCATCATTATATTTTGAACTGTTTCCTTACCAAGATAATGATCAATCCTATAGATTTGATTTTCTTTTAAATGTTTTTGTAACTCATTATCAAGTTCTTTAGCGCTTTTTAAATCATTACCAAAAGGTTTTTCGATTATAACTCTTGAATAATTTTTATCTTCTAATGTTAAGCCATATTTCCCTAAATGATTAATAATTGGTAAGTATATATGTGGTGGTGTTGCAAAATAAAATAAAATATTATTTTCTGTATTATGAATACTATTAAGTTTTTTTACCTTGTCTTTTAAATCACTATACATACTATCTTCATTATAATTACCTGATAAAAAATAGAGATGTTTTATAAATTTTTCTATAATTCCTCTTTCAAAAGATTTATCTAAGGTTTTCATTACTTTTTTTTTAAATTCTTCATCAGTTATATTTGTTCTTCCTACTCCTAGTAAATAAAAATTAATTAGCTTTCTATTTTTAAATAACTTAAAAATAGATGGTATTAATTTTCTGAAACTCAAATCTCCAGAAGCTCCAAAAATAACTATTCCAGTTGGTTTAGGTGTTGGATCTTCGCATAATTCAACATAAGATCCTATTTTATTTTCAACAAAACTCATCTCATCACCTTCTAAATGTTTCATCGGGATTTGCTGGTTTTACTTCTCCAGCACCTGCTATACTTTTTTTTACATCTTGCTCTTTTTTATAAACCGCATGTCCACCAAATTCTTTTCTTAAAGCAGCTACGACCTTATCTGAAAAAACATCTTTTTGTCTTGACTGAAATCTTTTAAATAATGAATTAGAAATTATTGGAATAGACACGCCTTTTTCTACTGCTTCTAACACTGTCCATCTAGCCTCACCAGAATCTTCAACATATCCCTGTATTTCATCTAAATTATTATCATTTTTGAATGCGTTTTCAAGTAATTCTAGAAGCCATGACCTTATTACACTTCCTTGATTCCATAAATGTGCAACATCATGTAAATTAATATATTTCCCATAATTTGAAGCTTTTAATAATTCAAAACCTTCACCATATGCTTCCATTAAGCCATATTCTATACCATTATGAACCATTTTCACAAAATGTCCCGCTCCATTTGGGCCACAATATAAATATCCATCTTTAGGAGCCAATGTTTTTAAAATAGGTTCAATATACTCGAATATTTCTTTATCTCCACCAACCATAGTACAATATCCTTCGCTAAGCCCCCAAACTCCTCCAGAAACTCCAGCATCTAAATAATGTATCCCATATTTTTTCAATTTTTCATATCTTGTTAAATCATCTTTATAATGAGTATTTGCTCCATCTATAATAATATCTCCTTTATTTAATAAAGGGATCAATACGTTAATATTATCATCTGTAATCTTTCCTGCAGGTAACATCAACCATATAATCTTTGGATTATTTAAATTATTAACAAACTCTTCTATAGAATATGATCCTATAGCTCCTTCTTTTTCCATCTCTTCAACTTTTTCTTTTGTTCTGTTATATACAACTACTTCATGACCACCTTTAATTAGTCTTTTTGCCATGTTTTTCCCCATTCTTCCTAAACCAATTATACCTAATTTCATTTTATCACCTCTCCCATGTTTTTATATATAAATAATTTTTTCGATATTTAAAATTTATATTATAATAATATTTCTTTTAATGTTTCTCTATAATTTTCATTTATATAAATTTTTCCCTTTTCACCAAATAAAATTCTTTCTTTATTTGTAGGTGAATTTCTTGAAATGGCACTTGTAAAAGCTGAAATAGACCTTGTATCTTTTAATTGTAAATCTTTTATAATTTCATTTTTTGAACTTTTTCCTTTTTTTACCATATAAATTAAAAATTCTTTTGTAGAATTTGTTAGTGAATTGATTAACCCTTGTAATTCATTTTTTGACCATTTTTCTTCTGTTATTTTTGAAATTCCAATTAATTCTTTAAAAACTTTTAATCTAACAGATAAATCATTTGATAAAATACCGAAAAGATACTCTGTGGGAAGATTTCCATAATCAATTAAGTCTATAAGTTCTTTTAATAAATTTTCAGACTTAATAATTCCACTATTTAATTCTAAAACATCTAAACTAATTTTTTCATTTCCGTAAATTAAAATTTTCTTTTCAAAATCAATTGAGATACGTAATCTATTAAATAATGATATAATAAACAAGGAAAGAAATTTTTCTTCAACATTTTGAGAAAAAGTTTCAGATTTTAAAAAATCTAGAACTTCGTAGAAATCATTTTTTGAATGTAATTTATCAAAAATTTCGTTTTTTAATTTAGTTTCTTCTTTTATTATATTATCACCAAGAAAAGAATACAATGTTTTGAGTATTTCTTTATACAAAATTATCACCTCTTTGCAATTTTATATTATTAATTATATTATATCAAAAAAAGGAGTGTTTGTATGCAAAAATTTATAATTGTAAATAATAAAAATTATTATAAAAGATTGGACAAATTTTTGAGAAATAATTATTCTAATTTAAAATTAGGATTCATATATAAAATTCTCAGAAAGGGATTTGTATATGTTAATGGTAAAAGAGTTAAAAGACAAGACTTTGAATTAAATATTGGTGATAAGATAGAAGTAAAATATAATGGCCCATTAGATGAAAGAAAAAAAGAAGAAAAAATACTTCCAAGACCTCTTGAACTTGATATTATTTTTGAAGATAAAGATATAATAGCTATAAATAAACCTGCTGGTATATCTGTCCATCCTGGAAGGAATGAGGAGAAAGTTACTATAATAGAGGGGTTATTATTTTATGCTAATGGATCATTTGAGCCACATCTTGTACATAGATTGGATAAACATACTTCTGGAGTGCTTGTAATTGCAAAAAACAAGCAAGTAGCTAGAGAATTAACTGATATTATAAAAGGAAGAGAAATAATAAAAAAATATCAAGCTCTTGTAATTGGAAAATTGAAAAAAGAAAATAAAAAAATTGAAAGTATCCTAGAAGATAAAAAAGCTGTATTATTTTATGATGTATTGGATATTTATAAAATTAAAAATATTGATTTAACATTAGTTGATATAGAATTAAAAACTGGAAGGAAGCATCAAATAAGGAAACAATTTGCAGAAATAAAATGTCCTATAGCCGGAGATAATAAGTATGGAAACTTTGAAATTAATAGGGAATTAAAAAAAATGATAGGGTTAAAAAGATATTTTCTTCATTCATATTTTTTAGAGTTTATATATAAAAATAAAAGATATACATTAATATCTAATTTGACTTATGATTTAAAAAAGGTGTTAGAGAGATTAGGAGGGTAATTGATTGAAAAAAATAAAAAAAACAATATTTTTTCTATCTATTTTATATGCTTTATTAATATTCATATACATTTCTTTCAATGATTTAAAATATTTAAAAGCAGGATACCATATCCTGGATAATAATAGTTTGATTAAACATACTTTTAATATAAATAATAAAAGTATAGATTATTATGAGTATCATGATTTTATTTTAATAAGTGAAAATTCAACTAATATTGAATTAGAGGATTTTAAAAAAATTATAGATAACTTTAATAATATTCTTGTGGCAGAATTTTCTGACTTTGGATATTTATTTGACAAATACAAAATTTTTTTAAATAAATCGGAATTAAGGAAAATTAGATATGCGCATTATATAAAACCAAAAGAAATGGATAAATATAGTGTTAATCAAATTGTTCAAAGATTTTGGAGAGCTTTTTATGAAAGAAGAATAAATATTTTTTATATTCCAGAACATCCAAAAAGAAATATAGTAGTAAAAGAAATAAGAGATAGAATGAAAGATTATAATAATTCTATTCCAAATTTGATGAAAGTAAATAAATACGTTAGTTCAGTAACCACTATTGTAAATTCAATATTATTAGCCTTATATGTTCCTTTATTATCCTTATTATATATAATTATTTTTATATTTTTTAAATCATGGTCATATGTTTATCTTGCTATCGTTTTTTCATTTATTTCATGGATAAAATGGAAAAAGAATTTAAAAATATTTTATATTTTGTTGTTAAATATTTTTTTTGGAATTCTAGTTTATGGAACAGGGTATAATTATCTTTTAATTTACAAAATAGATGTAATAAGAGGTGTAAAATTATTATTGATATTTTTGCCATTTGTTTTATTTTTAGTACAGATAAAAAAATTTAAAATGGGAAAAAAAGATATAATATTATCTTCTATAATTTTATGCTTGATATTTATTTATTATATTTTAAGAAGCGGGAATTTCGGTTTTTCAACAATGTTTGAAAGAAATATAAGAGATTTTCTTGAAAAAACATTTATAGCTAGACCTAGATTCAAGGAACTTTTAGCATACTTTTTTATATTTACAAAACCTCCAACACAGTTTTTTAAAATATTTTGGAATATAGGCCAATCTATATTATTTGTATCTATTTTAGATACATTTTTACATTTTCAAACACCTTTGTATCTAGGTGTTTTGAGAACAATGAATGCTTTTATTATAACTATTGTTATTTATAAAATAATAAGTATTTTATGGAGGGGAAATAATGGAAAAAGAAATTAAAATAAAAGCATTTGATGCAGGAAAGAATATTGATATTCAAATGATAGCAGCTAAGTTGCAATTACCTGTTGTAACAAAATGGGAAATGCCGTTAATTTTAAACTATAATCAAAAGAACGTCCATATATATCAATTTGGAGCATTTGTATTTTTTAACTTTTTAGATAAAGAAATAAAAGAGTTTATTAATTATATAGAGAAATTATTGGAGATAGAAATTAGAACAGATTTTGAAGATGAGTTGTCAATAAATATTATGGAAAATTTTGATAAAAACTTTCATATGGATAATAATAATGAAATATTTTTTATAAAAAAAGACATTATTTCAAGAGAAATTTTTGCTTTAATATCACTTGCTATATCTCAAAGCGTTGCCTTGGAAAGATATGAAAAATTATCAGATGATTTAGAAGAAGATATAGAGAAAACTATTGACAAATATAATAAATATAGACATTTACTCCCTATTATGAGAAATATTGCTATGGGGAAAGCCTTAAATTTAATAAAAACTAGACATGAAATTGTCTCTGATATTATGATTTTAGATAAACCAGCAATTACATGGGAATGGAATATTTATGATGAATTGTATGAAAGCTTATCAAGATTTTTTGAATTATCAAGAAGATATAGAATATTATCTCATAAACTCGATAATGCTCTTGAGAGTTATACGGTTTTGAATGAAATTAATGAAGGATCAAGAGCGAATTTTCTTGAATTTTTAATTGTTGTACTTATTGTGTTTGAAATAATAATGGCATTTTTTCATTAATTTTTTATAAAATGAAAGGAGAAAAGTATGAAAAAAGCAAAATTATTAAATTTTACTATGTTATATAGATTTGGGGATCCATTTGAAACAGAGGCTACAGTTATAGATAAAAAAGAAATTATGTTTGAAGATGCAAAATCTAATGACTTTTTTAAAGTTTTTTTTGAAGAGGAAAAAACAATTTTGACTTTGGGTTTAGATGATGAAGACAAAATATACGGACTAGGAGAAACTTTAGGAGGATTAAATAAAAGAGGTAAAAAATATAGACTTTATGCAACGGATGATCCAATTCATACTCCTGAAAAAGATGCATTGTATAGTTCTCATCCATTTGTGATAATAAGTAACAAGTTTGGTTTTTTTATTGATTTTCCTGGTGAAATTATTTTTGATATAGGATATACCAGATTTGACAAAATGACTATTATTATTCCTTCTAAAAATTTTGATTTATATATATTTAATAAAAATGATAATTTGTCTATTATAAGAGAATATCTAACGTTAACTGGTGAACCTTATATTCCTCCAAAATGGGCATTTGGTTATCAACAATGTCGATGGAGTTATCCTGATGCAGAAACCATAAGAAATATAGCAAAGAATTTTAGAGAAAAAAAGATTCCTTGCGACGCAATATATATGGATATAGATTATATGGAGAACTATAAAGTTTTTACAATTGATGAGAAAAAATTTCCAAATTTTAAGGAATTTGTATTGGAAATGAAAGAACAAGGGTTTAATTTAATTCCTATAATTGATCCAGGAGTAAAAATAGAAAAAGGATATGATATATATGAAGAAGGTGTAAAAAATAATTATTTCTGTAAAGATGATAGTGGAGAATATTTTATAGCAACTGTTTGGCCTGGTTACACGCACTTTCCGGATTTTTTAAATCCTGAAGTTAGAAAATGGTGGGGAGAAAAATATAAATTATTTACTGATTTAGGTATAACAGGTTTTTGGAATGATATGAATGAGCCATCTATATTCTTTGTTCCAAAAACTTTGAAAGAATATCTTAAAAAAATTGATGATTTTAAGGATAAAGAAGTAGGATTAGAGTTTTTTATGATTAAAGATGAAGCGGTGAATTTATCGAATAGAAGAGAATATTACAAGAGTTTTTATCATAACACATCAGAAGGTAATTATACAAATGATGAGTTACATAATTTATATGGATATTATATGGCAAAAGCGACAGTTGAGGAAGGATTTAAAAAATTTATTCCAAATAAAAGATATTTATTATTATCAAGAAGTAGTTATTCTGGTCATCATAGGATAGCTACTATATGGATGGGAGATAATATGTCGTGGTGGGAACATATGTTAGTTAATATACGTATGCTTTTATCCTTAAATATGGCAGGATTCTTCTATACTGGTGCTGATATTGGAGGCTTTGGTGGTAATGCGTCACCAGAATTAGTTGTTAGATGGATGCAATTAGGAGTATTTTCACCTTTATATAGAAATCATTCTGCATTAGGAACAAGAAATCAGGAACCTTGGGCATTTGATGATAAAATAGAAGAAATTTTAAGAAAAACAATTAAAATGAGATATGCTTTGATTCCATATTTATACTCTGAATATTTTAGTTCTATTAACAAGTTAAAACCATTTTTATCACCGCTATTTTTATATTTCAAAGATGATACTTCTATAGATATTGAGGATCAGTTTATGGTTGGAGATTCATTAATGGTTTCTCCTGTAATACAACCAAATGCAAGAGGACGATTTGTTCATTTACCTGAAGTAAAGTGGTTAAATTTATTAAATTACAAGGTATATGATCCAGGAGATTATTATATAAAGGCTGATTTAAAAGATATTCCAATGTTCATAAAAGAAAATTCTTTAATAGTTTTAAATGAAGAAGATACAAATTACGTAAATGAAAAACCTATAAAGGAATTAACTGTAATTGGTTTAGTTACAGATAAAGCTGAATTTGTATACTTTGAAGATGATGGTGAAACATACGAATTTAAAAACGGGAAATATGCAAAGATTAAAATATTTGTTATTAAAAATGGAAAATATTTTAATTATGAAATTGTTAAAGATGAAAATAATGAGTATCTATCTAATATTGAGAGTATAAAATTTGAAATATTTGATGAAAAAGGAGAAAAACATACAGCAGTTTTGGAAATATAAATAAAGGATAAAAATATTATAAAAATTAAAATGCAACTTTTTACCAATAATTTAGTAAGAAAATATATATCATCAAAAAAAGCCCCTGCGAACAGGGGCTTTTTTCAATTATTGGAAATAACAGGTTTATAAATCACTAATTTTTGACCAACAAAAATTAAATTAGGATTTTTAATATTATTCCATTTTGCTATTGCATAAGGATTTACATTATACATTCTACCTAATTTGAATAAAGTATCACCTGTTTTTACATTGTACATTATGTCAGTTGCAACGTACCAATTATTATCTACTTTTGCTTCAATTGTTTTATGTTCCATAATATAATCTGCTATTAATTCAGATACTTCCATCATTACTTCTTTTACAACAGGTTTTCCAGCAAACATTGAGTAACCTCCGCCGCCGCCTGCTCTGTAATTATTTAATACGATTTCATATTCTTTATCCATTTCAATAGGCATTCCATCGTATTCTAACCAAACAACTCTTTCGCCGACAGGTTTTGATACATCAATAATGTAGTTAATTCCTTCCCACATATCATAGTTATAATGTCTTGGTTTTGGTTCTACCCATGATTTATTAACGTCAACTTTTCCATTTTCGTATACAAAATAATCAGCACTTTTCTCAATTGCATCTTTTATATCTTTTCCTGATACTTTTAATACTTTTAAAGTATTTGGATATATATAGACACCATTTATATCCCTTAGTGTAACAGGGCCTGATTTCCATCCCTTAATTTCGTTATTAAATAAAGCTGTTGAAGAAATTTTTACACCAGAATATGTTTGTTGTACTGTATTTACAAATTCAATTAATGGATGATCTGCTAATCTAACTTTTAATGGATCATATACATAAAAATCACCTTTAGCTGTTCCTACTGGTTGATCCAACCATTCTTGTACTTTATCTTCATAATCTTGAACTAATGCTAATACTTCTGGATCTGATTCAACTTTTTTTGAATCTAATAGTTCTGATTTTTTTGCAACAAC
The DNA here is from genome assembly GCF_054657315.1 of Marinitoga arctica. NCBI lineage: Bacteria > Thermotogati > Thermotogota > Thermotogae > Petrotogales > Petrotogaceae > Marinitoga > Marinitoga arctica. Next base: position 43,983 of record NZ_BAAHYY010000005.1, read on the forward strand.
CTTCCAATTTCCATCAGAATTATCCAAAGTCAATTCAATTCTTCCAACTTTTTTACCCCAACTACTTGGCATTGATATTGCTACATTATTATATACTCCTGATAATGATCTATGTTGATGTCCTGTAAGTAATACATCAATACCTGGAACTTCTGTTAATAATTGATATGCTTGATTTTCGCCGGTTAATTCTTCCGTTGGCTCGCCTGTTTTTAAATCTCTTTCGAAACCGCCATGATAACCTACAATTAAAACATCAACTTTTTCTTGTTCTCTTAATATTTTTACATACTTTTTTGCAACCTCAACAGGATCATAAAAATCTAAATTTCTAATATTTTTAGGATCTTCCCAATGAGGGATATATTTTGTAGTTAATCCTAATATTCCAATTTTCACACCTTTGTAATCAAAAACCATATAAGGTTTATAAACAGGTTTACCAGTGTCTCTATCAACAATATTAGCGCTTAAAAATGGGAAGTTTGCTTCTGAAATAGCTTTATTTAGAATATTTTTCCCATAGTTAAATTCATGGTTTCCAAGAACAGATGCTATGTACCCAAGATGATTCATAACTTTTACCATTGGATCTATAGGTTGATTGTCTATTCTTGCATGGTAATATTCAAGTGGGGTACCCTGTATTAAATCCCCCGTATCGATTAATAAAACATTAGGATTTTTTTCTTTTTCCATTTTATAGAACGTGGCAACTCTACCTAGACCTACATAATATGGTGAATTTGTTGCATAATTTACTGGAAAAATATTTCCATGTAAATCACTTGTGTGTAAAATAACCAAATTCATCTGCTCTGCAAAGACAAATAAACTAATAATCAAAATACTAAACAAAATAAAAAGTTTTTTCATTTTTACACCCCCTGTTTTATTATGGTAATTCTATTATACCACTTTTTTTATTAAATTAAAATTGGGTTATTAATAATAAATTTAATATTCCATATAAATTTTATTATTAATAATATCAATAAATTTGAAATTTATGTGGTCATTTATTTCTATTATAAGGATGCTATGAGGGGTATTATTTTTCGGTATAGAAACACTTCCAGGATTTATTATTGTAATATCCTCCATTTTTTCAAAATTTATGATATGTGTGTGACCATGAATTAAATATTGACATTTGTATTTTTTAGCTAAAGATAGTGCATCTTCTAAATTAGGATCCCAACCGTGAGTGAAGAAAAAATTATATGAGGAATAACTTTCTACAGCATATGGAGTTTGCTCAGGTATATTTAATAGTTTTAAGTCTATAGGAGAATCACAGTTTCCTGTTATAAAGGTTCTTTTTTTAAAATTTTTTAATAATTTAGATAATTCCATCGGATCATATCCAACAGGTAATGGATTTCTAGGTCCATGATATAAATAATCTCCTAGATGTATGATCCTATCAACATCTTTAAGATAATTAAATGCTTTTTCAAAATAAAATAATGAACCATGAGTATCACTTAAGATCCCTAATTTCATTTTTATACCTCCTGTAAAATTATCTTTTTATAGTGCTATTTTTATCATACACACATTTTTAGAAAAATTCAAGATATAAATAATCTTTTTTAAATTTAAAAATATAGGTATTTTATATATGTAAAATATGATATAATAAATAAAAATCTATATTTTTGAGGGGGAAAGGCTATGGAAATTTTATTTTTAGGAACAGCAGCTTCAGAAGGTTTTCCAAATCCATTTTGTTCTTGTGAAAATTGTCAAAAAGCAAGAGAAGAAGGTAAAAAAAGTATAAGATTAAGATCGAGTGTTATGATTGATGAAAGCATCTTGATCGATTTTGGTCCGGATATTGTAGCCTCATCTAATCGATTTGGGAAAAACCTTTCTAAAATTAAACATCTTTTGATTACTCATGGGCATTCAGATCATTTGTTTTTTTATAATTTTGAATATAGAAATCCTATTTTTTCTGGTTCTTTTGATGAATTGCACCATATTGATTTAATAGTTCCTGATAAATTAGGTGGGGTATTGAAAGAAAATGTAGAACTTCCTAAAATTAGTTTAATGTCCGTAGAGCCTTTTAAAACATTGCATTTAAATGGCTATATAATTCATACATTGAAGGCTAATCATACATCATTATACGGTGAAACTCCTTTGAATTATATTATAGAAAAAGATGGAATAAAAGTGTTATATGCTGTTGATTCTGGTAAAATTCTGTCTGAAAGCTTAGAATTTATAAAAAATGAATTAAAATATTTGGATGTAGTTATTTTAGATGGAACAATGGGATTTAATAAAAAATATGAATATCATATGGGATATGAAGAAGTATTAGAAACGAAGAAAATATTATTAAACGATAAAATTATAGATGAAAATTCTAATCTTATAGTAACCCATTTTTCGCATTTGCATAATCCAGTTCATTCAGAACTTGAGAAAATTTATACTAAAAGCAATATAATTCCAGCATTTGATGGACTTAAGATAAAAAAATGACGGCTTGAAGGCCGTCATTTTAATTATTTCGAAATTGCAGTTTTAATTTTTTCTACAGCTTCTTTTAAAGCTTGTGCGGGTTCTAATTGGCCATTGATTATTTGACTTAAAGCGTCACCCATTGGTCCCCATACTGCACCCATCTCTGGAACATTTGGCATTGGTTCTCCGCCTGCAGCACTCTTTACAAATGCATCAACGATATCTTTTGGAACTGGACCACCTTTTTCTTCAATTATTTTTGCAACATCTGTTCTTGCTGGTAATCTTGGATCTGCTAAATAGAATTGGTAAACACCTTCTTTTGTTGCTAAATAATTAATAACAAATTCTTTTGCTAATGCTTTATTTTCGCTTCTTGCATTAACCATTAAACCTTGAACGCCAACGAAAGGTTTTCCAAAATGACCATCTGATAATTCTAATTCTGTTAAAGGTAATACACCAAAGTCAATACCAGCGTTTATATAATCTTTTACTGCCCAAGGTCCATTAATAATCATAGCAGCTAAACCATCTTTGAACATTGAATCCATTGTTCCATAATTCGCACCTTGAGGAATTAATCCATCATCAAAGAATGATTTTATTAACTCAGCACCTTTAATTGCACCTTCATTATCTAATCCAATATTACTTACATCATAGCCATTTTCTTTAGTCCATTTAAATACATATCCACCATTTCCAGCGATAAAACCATAGGAGAAATAGAAATTACCAGCATCATATACAAATCCTAATGTTTCATCAGTTGTATATTCAGCAGCAATAGATTTTAATTCTTCAATTGTTTTTGGAGCTTCTTCAACATAATCTTTATTGTATAATAATGCAACAGCTTCTATAGCATATGGAACACCATATAATTTTCCATTCACTGTAAATGCGTTTAAACCTGATTCAGCAAAATTTGCTGCATCTATTGCTGAAAATGGTATAGAATCAATTAATCCATTTTCTACTAATTCTCCAACCCAATCGTGAGCCCCAATGATAATATCTGGACCTTCACCAGCTTGAGCGGCTGTTAAGAATTTTGATTTAATGTCACCAAAGTTTACTTGTTGCACTTCTACTAAAATACCGGTATCTCTTGTGAATTTTTCCCCTAAAGTTTTAATGAAATCAACTTGTTTTTCTGATGACCAAACAACTATCTTGTTTGAAACAGCAAAGATAGAAGTAAATACAAATAATGCTAATAATGATAATACTACAATCTTTTTCATCTTATACCCTCCCTTAAAATTTATTATATGAAACTGTTACATTCTAATTATAACATAAAAAACTACTTTTTTCTATGTTGTTTATTATTATTACTATTATTTAACTTAGAATAATATGAAATATTTTTGATTATGATAAAAAATGGTTATTTTATAACTAGATATGTAATATTTTGAGTTATTAATTCATAATCAGAAAAATACAAATTGTATATTTCATCAGTAAATATATTTGACTCTATTTCAAATATGGCAGTATTATTAGAATAATTATAAGAAAATAATTTAAAATTATTTTTTATTCTATTAGTTAAAGTTTTATACTCATCATTTGAAATGTTTAATACAACAATTTGTACTGGTAACCCGTTAGCAAGATAATCCATCCATGTTTTTAAAATAGATTTTGCAAGCTTTTCTCCGGCAATTTCAGCACTTTTTTTTGATGCAGTTTTAATTGCGCCTAATTCTGTAATATCAGAACCACCTGATTCAGTTGAAATACTTGAAATTAATTTTCCTGTAGCAGTCCAATAAGCTTTTAGTGTAATTTTACTACGTGCAGTTTTTAAATTATAATATTCTCCAGAATATTCAGCAGTTATATTCCCTGTAATTAAAATATCTAATCCTTCATTAGATAACTGAGTTTTATCAGAAATTTCTCTTATTCTATTAGAATCAAATAGATTAAATCCATATTTTTTAAGTTCCGATTCTATAGTTATTTCAGAAATATTATTTATATTTTTATTATCAGAATTTATAATAACCCCAATTTTTGGTTTTTTCATTTGTTGAAGAATATAAAAATAGTCATTTTCGTCAATATTATTTGCAACTTTATATTTTGCTTTAACAATATATATACCATTTTCAACATTTTTTTCCAGAATTTTTGAATCTTTTATAAATCCATAAGTTTTTGATAAAATTGTTTTATCAACTAACTTAAAATTTTTTACAGTGGTTTGATTATATATTTTCATTCCAACAACATTTTGTAATGCTTGAATTCTAGCATTACTTTCAGCATCTTCAAAACTAATACCCCTTCCTTCAACTATAATTTCCGTATAACCTAAATCTTTAGAAGAGAAATATTCGTATGGTTCTGTTTTTGGTTGTGAAGAGCATGAAAATAAAAGAAAAGACACTATTATTATAGTAGAATAAAATAAAATAGTTTTTAAAAAATAAGTTTTTTTCTTCATATTTATCCCCCTTTAAAGTAGTAAATTCCATTATTTTCTACTATTAAATCTTCCATTGTTAATATTGTCAAACGTTGTAAGATTAAGGAAGGTGATTTATTTGTATAGTAAATAATTTTTTCTAATGAATTATATCCATTAGAAATAGCTTCGATAATTTTAATATCTAAATAGTTTTTAATTTTGTTAATAAAAGGTTTATCATCTGAGATATTAAATATTTCTTTTAAATGAGTTTCAGAGATAATGGGTGTTGCCCCGTTGTATATCAAATTATTTGTTCCCTGTGAATTTTTTTTGGTTATGTCACCAGGAACAGCATAAACATCTATACCAGATTCTATAGCTAATCTTGCAGTTATTAATGAACCACTTTTTTGCGCAGCTTCTATAACAATAATATTTTCACTTAATCCTACAATAATTCTATTTCTTTCTGGAAATCTAAAAGGTTGTGCTGGAGTACCAGGAGCATATTCTGATATAATACAACCGTTATTTTCTAATATTTCATTGTATAAATTACTATTAGAAGCTGGATATGGTTTATCTATCCCACTCCCAAGAATAGCAATAGTACCATTTTTTAGTGCACCTTTATGAGCAAAAGAATCAATTCCATAAGCCATACCACTAATTATAATATATTTTTTAGATAAAATTTCAGAAAAAGAGAGAGCGATATTTTTTCCATAAGAAGTGCACTTTCTTGATCCTACAATACCTATTGCTTCTTTTTTTAATAGTTTAATATTTCCTTTTATATATAAAACAAGAGGAGGATTAAAAATTCTTTTTAATTTTTCAGGATATTCATCATCTACATAAGTTATAACTATTATATTTTTTTGTTCAAGCGAGGTATAATATTCATCTAATTTTTCTTCATCTATTATAGGTACTTTGTTTTCTTTAATTTTCTTTAGGATAGATTCATTGGATTCTTTTAAAAATTCTTTCATCCAAATAATACTATCTCGAACCATTTAGAACATCCTTTTTATGTTCTTTAATTTCTTTAGTTAAGAAATAATTTAATGTTGTCCTAATTGCTATAATTGTAGCTAATTGTCCTATATCATTCCATGTTGGTGCTACAGTTGTTTTTATAATACTAGAACCAATTAAAAAACCTAACCCTAAAGAAAAAGAGTGGCCCAATTCTAGTCTGCTTTCCCAAACACTTTCTTCAGACTTCCCGCCAAGTAAAACATCCTTTAAAAATATAGAAAATCCTTTAATTATACCGAAGACTATTACTATTATTGCCATAATATATGATATATCTGATACATAACCTACGACAAGTTCTACTACATTATGCAAAGTCAAATATAATCCCTCCTTTTTAAATTCTTTACAAATATTTTACCATAAACACTAAAAAAATAAAAGGACAATCAAAAGATTGTCCTTATAAATTTATTACTTCAAGATTTATTGGCATTTCCTTTGAACGATAAATTTTAAAATAAAAGTTCATTAAGTCAGGAAATTTTTTGAATCTTTTTGGCTCTCTTAACATTCTATATAACCATTCAAGACCAAAAATTTGGAATGTTTTTGGAGCTCTATGCACTTTTCCAGATATAACATCAATACTTCCACCTACCCCCATAGCCATTTTAATGTTTAATTTATGAAGGTTTTTATATATAAACTCTTCTTGTTTAGGAACCCCCATACCTGCAAATAATATTTCAGCTTCACTTGAATTTATTTTTTTTATAACTTCATCAGTATTTTCGAAATATCCATGATGTGTACCGACAATATTTATATTAGGGAATTTTTTTTCTAATTGTAATTTAGCTTTTTCTGATACACCAGGTTTTGAACCTAATAAAAATATCTTATGTTCTTGCCATTCACATATCTTTAACATAGTATCTATTCCTGGGCAACGTTCAGTTTTATATCCCCACTTTTCAAGATATTTAACAACTCCTATACCATCAGGAATGGATATTGTAGAATTTTGAAGTTCATATTTGTATTCATCATTTTTAAAATATTCTAGGAACATTAGAGCATTTAAGGTTACAACCCAAACCTTTTCTTCTGAATTAATTTTTCTTTTTATGAAATTCCACATTTCTTCTTTCTTTCCTGATAATAATCTTAGTCCAAATAATTGAATCATTTGAGTCACGTCATTCCCACCTTTTAATAATCGCTTCTATTTATTTTTTCTTTATCTTTACCTTAAATACCTAATAAATTACAATTTATATGTTAAAATATATATTGGTATATTATTTGGAATTCAAAGTATTCATCAATTTTATATTTTACCATATTTCCAAATATATTTATTAATATGTATGTTAATATTTAGTATAAAAATGGAGGTTGATTATATGGATAATAAAAAAAGTGCTATTGATAGATTTATAGATAAATCATTTAAAGAAATTATACCAGATGAACTACCAGTTATAGCAACAAGGGCTAAATTAGTTATTTTTCCAAATTCTGTTTTACCGATGTTAATTGGTAGGAAAAAATCAATTAAAGCATTGGAGGAATCATTAGAAAAGTATAATAATTTATTATTTTTCGTTTCTCAAAAAGAAATTGAACTTGAAGATCCTACTGTAGAAGATTTATTTAAAATCGGAACTGTTGGAAGAATTGTTCAAATAGCAAAGTTGCCAGATGGAGAATATAAAATTCTAGTAGAAGGATTAAAAAGGGCTGAGGTAAAGGAAGTTTTAGAAACAAATGAAATGTTTAAATTTAAAATAAAAACTATTGAAAGAAAGTATAAAGTAACAAAGACATTAGAGGCATTGGTGAGAAAAGTAAAAACTTTATTTGAAAAGTATATTAGTTTAACTAAAAAATTTCCTCAAGAAGCAATAATGGTGTTAGAAGACACTAATGATCCTGAAGTAATAAGTGATTTAATAGCCTCTGTTTTACCTCTGGAGTTAGATGAAAAGCAAGAATTATTGGAAGAATTACATCCCAAAAAAAGATTAGAACTAGAATTAGAAATTTTGATGAGGGAAATTGAATTACTTGAAATCGAAGAAGTTTTAGAATCAAAAGTGAGAGAAAAAATAGAAAAAGGTCAAAAAGAATATTACCTTAGAGAAAAATTAAAAGCTATTCAAGAAGAGCTTTCTGGTGAGAGCGATGAAGAAATTAAAGAACTTAAAGAAAAAATAGAAAGTTTGGATTTGCCAGAATATGTAAAAGAAAAAGCAGAGCATGAATTATCAAGACTTGAAAAAATGTCATCCTATTCACCAGAAGCAAATGTTGTTAGAACCTATTTGGATTGGATTATAAATTTACCTTGGAATAAGAAAACAACAGATCGGTTAGATATAAAAGAAGCAGAAAAATTATTAAATAAAAATCATTATGGTTTGAAAGAACCTAAAGAAAGGATTTTAGAGTTTTTAGCTATTAGAAAATTATCAGATAAACCAAAATCACCAATATTATGTTTTGTAGGAGCTCCAGGTGTTGGAAAAACTTCTTTAGGTCGTTCAGTAGCAGAAGCTTTAGGAAGGAAATTTGGTCGTATTTCTTTAGGTGGAATGAGAGATGAAGCTGAAATTAGAGGACACAGAAGAACTTATGTTGGTGCAATGCCGGGTAGAATAATACAATTAATAAAAAAATTAGATGTTAAAAATCCTGTTATAGTTTTAGATGAAATAGATAAATTAGGAATTTCGTATCAAGGCGATCCTTCAGCAGCATTATTAGAAGTTTTAGATCCTGAACAAAATAATAGTTTTATAGATCATTATATTGAATTACCTTTTGATTTATCAGAAGTTATTTTTATTACAACAGCAAATGTTTTACATACTATTCCTTCAGCGTTAAGGGATAGAATGGAAATTATACATATTCCTGGATATACTGATGCTGAAAAATATTACATAGCTAAAGATTATATTATTCCAAAACTATTGGAAGAACACGGATTAAACAAAAACAATATAAAGATAAACAAAGTATCATTACAAAAGATAATATCAGAATATACAAGAGAAGCTGGTGTAAGATCATTGGAGCGTGTATTAGCCAAATTGATGAGAAAGGTAGCATTAAAAATAGCAGAAGGAGAAGAAAAAGTTACAATTAAAAGTAATGATATTAAGGAATTTTTAGGAGCACCACCTTATTTTAAATCAGATAAATTACCGAAACCTGAAATAGGAGTAGCTACTGGAATGGCATGGACTGCATATGGAGGTGAAATATTACAAGTTGAAACTCTTATTACATCTGGTAAAGGGAAAATTATTATTACAGGAAAATTAGGAGATGTAATGAAAGAATCAGCTCAAATAGCTTTAACATTATCAAAATCGTTAATAGAAGAAATGGATAACACATTAATTGAAAAATTTGATAATTGTAATTTCCATATTCACGTTCCAGAAGGAGCTGTTCCAAAAGATGGACCATCAGCGGGAGTAACATTAACTACATCTATAATTTCATCAATTATTAAAAAGCCAATAAATAATGAAATAGCAATGACTGGTGAAATCACCTTAATGGGTAAAGTGTTACCAGTAGGTGGAATTAAAGAAAAATTATTATCTGCTTATAGAAGCGGAATAAATGAGGTTATAATTCCTAAAGATAATGAAAAAGATTTAGAAAAAATACCTGAGGAAATATTAAAGAAAATAAAAGTTTATAGAGTTAACAATATAAAAGAAGTATTAAAAATAGCATTATTGGAGGAATGAAAATGTTTAAAAAAGTAGAACTGATAAAAACAGCTTATATTAAAGGAGATTATCCTCCGCCATTAAAATCTGAAATAGCATTTGCAGGACGATCTAATGTTGGAAAATCAAGTTTGTTAAATAAATTATTTGGTATAAAAATAGCAAAAATTAGTTCCAATCCTGGAAAAACAAGATCTATTAATTTTTATAATGTGAATAATAAAGGATATTTAGTTGATTTGCCAGGGTATGGTTTTGCAAATGTTTCAAAAGCAGAAAAAAAGAAATGGGCAGATTTATTAGAAGATTATTTTACTAATCGTTATTCGTTACAGATGATTTTTTTATTGATAGATCATCGACATGAACCTCAAAAAAAAGATATAGAAATGATCCAATGGCTTAAAGAACTTGAAATACCTTTTATGATTATTCTTACTAAGTTAGACAAATTAAAGAAATCCGAGAGACAAAAAAAATTGAATATCATAAAATCTAGCTTATCCAAATTTGGCGAATTTATATATTTTCCAGTGTCATCAAAAACAGGAGAAGGTATAGGTTTATTAAAGAATGAAATAGAAAGATATATAAAATAAAATGATGGCTGATATTATCAGCCATCATTTTATTAATTAACCATTACATTCAGGGCATAATCCATATATTTTCAAGTCATAATCCTTTATTTCTAGATTTTCAAAAGGTAATAAATCTTTTAATTTCTCTTTTGATATTTCAACTTTTGTTGCCTTTCCGCAATTTTCGCAAATAATCAAAGCATTTGATGTTTCTTCCACATCTTCTATTAATTCATAACGTGGGTTTCCATCTTCAAATTCAACTTTTCTTATTATACCTAAATCTTCTAAAAGGTCAATACCTCTTTTTACTGTCATTTTGCTTGTTTTATGATTTTTACTCTTTCTTATGTGCATATAAACGTCATCTAAACTCATTAATCTTCCTTTAGATTCCATAAATATTTTTAAAATTAACTCCCTTTGTGCAGTCATTCTTTGTTTTTTATCTCTTAGAACTTTTTTTAGAATTTGTTGGGACATAATGCAAAATCCGCCTCCTCGTATTTTATTCGATTCAATTTTACAGCAAAAAAAATACTTTTTGATTTAAACATTATTAAAATTGTGTTCCCTTTTATTTAATTCAAACAGTATGTATATCTATTTTCCAACCAGTAATTTTTGCTGCAGCTCGAGCGTTTTGCCCACCTTTTCCAATAGCTAAGGATAATTGATTTTCTGGGACGTGAACTAATGCTATTTTATTTCTATTATCTAATTTAATATCTAAAACTTGTGCAGGGGCTAATGCATTTTTTATTAATTCTTCAATGTCTTCAGACCATTTTATTACATCTATTTTTTCTAAGTTTTTCAAATCTTCGAGAATTTGGCTAATTCTTACACCATTTTCCCCGATGCATGCTCCAACAGGATCAATTTTTGGATCTTCAGAATACACTGCAATTTTACTTCTAATACCAGGTTCTCTATAAAGCTTTTTAATTTTTACAATACCATCTTCGATTTCAGGTATATTCATTTTAAATAATTCTTCAATAAATTCTGGAGCACTTCTAGTAACTAAAATTTTCGGACCTTTTGTTGTCTTTTGAACACTTTTTATATAAACCTTGATAATATCTCCAGAATATAAAGATTCATTTGGTATCCATTCTTTTTTAGGTAATTTTGTTTCTAATTTTCCTATTCGTATATCTGCGTAATCATTTGTAACCAATAAAACTTCTGCAGTTGTAATTTTCCCTTCAAGCGGAGAATATTTATGATATAAATTTTCTTTTTCTATTTCCCTAATACTTTGTTTAATAACTTGTTTAGCAGTTTGTGCGGCTATTCTTTTAAATTCTTTTTTAGGGTTAATTTTCTTTTTTACAAAATCTCCTATTTGAACTTTAGAATTGATTTTTTTTGCTTCTTCTAAAGAAGTTTCTTCTCCTTCATTTTCAACGTTTTCAACAACTTTTAAAATTTGATATATTGAGATTTCACCATGATTTTTATCTACAATAACCTCAACATTTTCCATTTCATAGTTATTTTTATAAGCTTTTTCAATAGCTTTTTCAATTATTTCTAATAATAATTCTTTTTTTATATCTTTTTCTCTTTCTAATTCTTCTAATGCTTCGATTAAAACAACATTCATGTAATCACCTCCAATTAAATATCTATTTCTAAATTTGATCTAAGAATTTTATCATAAGGAATATTTATTATTTTACCTCCATCTTTTTCTTTTATAGTAATAATATTATTTTCAATATTTTCAATGTAACCTTTTACTGCAGTTCTATTTTCAATTCGCTCTCTTAATATTAATTTAGCTAGTTTTCCTTTAAACCGTATAAAATCATTTAAACTTTTTAAGGGTCTATCTAAACCAGGAGAACTAACTACTAAATCATAAGATGATTCAATAATATCTTCTTTGTCTAAATATGTTTCAATTTTTCTTGAAAAAGCTTCACAATCATCTATTCCCACATAATCATCAAGCTTATCGATAATAATTTCAAGTTTTAGTTTTCGCCTTATTTTTTTCATTGATATATCGAATATTTCCAGATTCATTTCTTTAGCTATTTCTTCAGCTTTGTTTTTAATCAAGTCTTTATTGTTCATAATACACCTCCTTTGTAATAAAAGAGAATTCGAGGGCACAGCCCTCGAACTTCTTGAAGATTATTCTAAAATTTATTATATCATATTTTTTATATAAAATCAAGTAAGCGAGAATGAAATAGAAAATCCATAGACTTCTTTTTCGAATTTAATAATATCATCTCTTGAAGTAGTTATTTTCTTATCATTATTTTTAATATTTTCCCCAAAAACATTGGATAAAATTTTTTTAGAAGTATCACTGGCAGTTCTCTCGATCTCTGAAATTCTTCTAAGAAGTTTTCGTCTATTATTATCAAATATATCAAAGGCACCACTTTTAATTGTTTGTTCAATAATATTTCGTGTTATTCCCATATTTTTAGATCTTTTTATAAAGTTTTCAAATGAAGTATATATGCCATTTTTTTGTATATCTTCTAATATTTTTTTTTCAGCAAATTCGCCTACACCTTTTATTATTCTCAAAGGTAATATAATTTCTCCTTTTTTGTATAAGCCTGTTGGAAAATTTATATTTGGAGTAAAAACTTTAATTTTTATAGCATTTATTTCATTAAATAAACTAAAGTTAAGTCCTTTATATTTAATATATTCCAAGTAAAATTTTTCAGGTTGGGAAGTTTTTAATTCAGCTAACCAATAACTCAGATGGGCATAAGCAACGCTATGGGATTTATTAAAGGCATATTGAGCAAAATTTTCAATTTTTTTGTATAATTTTGTAGCCTCATCAATACCTATTATTTTAGAAGCATTAATTATGAATTTATTTTTCAAATTTTCTATTTGGTCAATATTTTTTTTAGCTATGGCTTTTCTAAAGTTGTCTGATTCATGAGGTGTTAATCCGCCTAATTTTTGAGCTAAGAACATGACCTGTTCCTGGAAAATAATTACTCCTTTAGTTTCGGGAAGTAATTTTTTTAAATATTCTTTACTACTACCTTCTAAATATTCATCAAACATACCAGAATTTAAAGGACCTGGTCTATTTAATGCTAATAATATATACAATTCATCAAAATTTTTTGGTTTTAAATTTTTAGCTAAATTTTTAGCTAATTTGGATTCAAGTTGAAATATTCCTTCTGTAAATCCCTTGGATATAAAATCATAAACTTTTTTATTATTTAAATTATTAAAAGTTTCTCTCGAGTATTTAAAATCGAATTTTTTCAATAATGAAAGAGTATCAAGAGATAATAAATCGAATTTTTCTATACCAATATCTTTTAATTCATTCATCTCCCATAATGTAATTGGTATTTTACGTGATAAATCGAGAGGTATTTTTTCTTTTATTTTTTCATTAGATAAAATAATTCCAGCAGCATGTACAGACTCTGCAATTTCTATACCTTCTAGATAAAAAGCTAATATATAATAATCTCTTGTTTCTATATTTTTAAATAGATGGGTATTTTCTGATGATCTTATAGGTTTTTTAAATTTTTTAGAATAATCGGATTTTAAAATTTCTTTTATCTTTTTAAATACGCTTTTACTTTTCATTCGTACGTATGTTTTAATATGAGAAATTTCAAATTCTTTTGACAATTCTTCTATAATAATTTCTCTCTTTTCAGATTCAACATCAATATCAATGTCCGGAAGTTCTTGTCGAGAAACATTTAAAAATCTTTCAAAATAAAGATTGTATTTTATTGGATCTATAAGGGTTATTCCTAGTAAATAGACAACCAAAGAACCTACAGCAGAACCTCTTCCAGGGCCAAGCAAGCTTCCAACTCTTTTTGATATATCAATCACCTTTTTTACAGATAGTATATAATCAGACACATCCAATTTTTTGATAATTTCTAATTCATTTTTCAATCTTTCGACATAATTATCGGGTAACTTGCTTATCAATGGTAAAATTGTTTCATATAATTTTTTAAATCCCCCCATTTTTGGAATATCAATTCTAAATTCTGATAGATTATAATCAAAATTTATTGTTGAAAGATAATTATATAATGTTTTGTCAACATAATTTTTAATATCATAATCTTTTTTTATATAATCACCATTAATATCATTTATTAATTCAGAAAATCTCTTTGTTGGATATACAATTTTGTTTAAAATTAATTTTTTATCAATATAATTTAGTTTTGTAACGTTAATATTATTGTATAATTTTATTATACTTCTTAAATCTTTAGAATTTTTAGGAATAAAAACCTTATTATCTTTTTCAAAAAGTATAATAGGTTTAAGTTTATATTTATTACATAAAGTAATAAAAGTAATCCATGATTTTGGATGACTTTCTAATAATGCAATTCCGTCATAATGAAATTTTTTTGCTAAAGGAATTAGATCCCTCAACTGTATATAAGATTCTCCTATTGATTTAGAAGTAACGACAGGTCCCAATATTTTCAAAATACCACCTCAAAGAATTTTCTTTTCTTTGACTATATTATAACACAAAAAGCGCCACTACGGCGCTTTTTATTATTATAATTTAAATTGCTCTTTTAACTTTTCCAGCTTTTAAACAACTTGTACATACATTCATTCTTTTAATAGTTCCATCTTCTAAAACAACTTTTACTTTTTGAATATTTGGCTTCCACCATCTTCTTGTAGTTACTTTTGAATGAGCAACGCTATTTCCAGCAGTAGGTCTTTTACCACACACTTCACATACTCTAGCCATTTCAATCATCCTCCTATATATTTTATTATATTATTATTTCCTAAAATGATACCTACTATATTATATACATAAAGATGAATTTGATGTTTAAAAAAAGTTAAATTTAGTCATCGGATTCCATTAATTTTTCTTCATCCTCAAATTTCATAGGTTTAACAATAGGATAAGCTATAACATCTCTAATAGTTTCGGCATTAGTAAGGAACATTACAAATCTATCTATTCCAATACCTAAACCACCAGTTGGAGGTAACCCATATTCCAATGCTCTAATAAAGTCTAAATCCATCATTTGTGCTTCTTCATCACCTTTATCCTTTAATTCAACTTGTCTTTTAAATCTTTGCAATTGGTCTACAGGATCGTTTAACTCACTAAAGGCGTTTGCTAATTCTCTTCCATAAATAATTAATTCAAATCTTTCAGTAACTCTTGGATCCTCTCTATGTCTTTTAGCTAATGGGGAAATTTCAACTGGATGTTCTAGAACAAATGTAGGTTGTACAATTTTATCTTCAACTAAAGACCATAATTCATCAATATAATGAGCTTTATCTTCAACCATAACATCTACACCATGTTTTTTTAGAACTTCTGATAATTTCTCATCAGGATCTTCTAGAATATCAACATCCAAGTGTTCTTTAATAAAGTCTCTCATTTTAACTCTTTGGAATGGAGGTTTGAAATCAATTTCAACTCCTTGATAATTAATTTTTGTTGTTCCATAAATTTTTTCTACAACGTAAGAAAGAACATCTTCTGTGATTTTCATCATATCAGTATAATCAGCATAAGCCTGATATAATTCCATCATTGTAAATTCTGGATTATGTTTATAAGATACACCTTCATTTCTGAAATTTTTTCCAATTTCATAAATTTTTTCCATTCCTCCAACAACTAATCTTTTTAAATAAAGTTCTGGTGCAATTCTTAAATACATGTCACTATCATAAACATTTAAGTGAGTAACAAATGGTCGTGCATTAGCGCCCCCTAAAATAGGATGCAAGGTAGGGGTTTCTACTTCTATAAAACCTTTTGAATTTAAAAATTCTCTAATATACCTGATAGCTTTAAATCTTGTTACAAAAGTTTTTAAACTTTCGTCATTAGCAATCATATCAACATATCTTTGTCGATATTTAACTTCTTTATCTTTTAAACCATGCCATTTTTCTGGTAAAGGTCTTAATGCTTTAGATAATATTTCAAAATCAAGTACTAATAAAGTCAATTCTCCTGTATGGGTTTTGAACGGGAATCCTTCAATTCCAACCCAATCTCCAATATCCATATATTTTTTAAATTCATCAAATTTACCTTCTTTAACTTTATCTTTTCTTATATATGCTTGTATTCTACCAGAGTCATCTTTTAATACAATAAAAGCAGATTTTCCATGTTTTCTTATTGACATTACTCTGCCAGCAAATTTGAATACATCATTTTCTAATAATTCGCCATCAGAAATAACACTATTATATTTTTCTTTAATTTCTTCAACCTTCATTTCTTTTTCAAATCTGTATGGATAGGGATTTTTACCTTCTTTTCTTATTTCTTCTATTAATTTTAATCTTTGTTCTCTTAAATTGCTCAAATCAAGCACCTCCATATTTTAAAATAGCTAAAATTTCAAGTTCTCTTTCTTTGTTTGAAGGAGTTTTAAATTTAACTCTATCACCAATTCTTTTTTTCAGTAACGCTTTTCCTAATGGGGATTCAGAACTAATTTTTTTAGGCTCTGAAAAAATATCAGCTTCTTGTGAATTTACTATTTTATAAGTTTCTTCTATATTCTTTTTTAAATCCTTTACAATAACAGTATTACCTAGATTAACTTCTTCTGTATTACTTGTTGATTCATCAATTATTTCAGCATTTTCTAGTATATAATCGATTTCTTTAATTCTAGAATCTATTTTACCTTGTTCATTTTTAGCTTCTTCGTACTCACTATTTTCAGATAAATCTCCTAATTCTCTCGCTTCTTTAATTCTTTCAGCGATTTCTGTCATTAATTTATTTTTCAATCTTTCTTTTTCTTTTATTAAATTCTCATAACCTTCTTTTGTTAATTGTATTTTTTCACCTGGAACCATATTTAAACCTCCTTATATTTCTTTTTTCTTTAAATCATTTATTATTCTTATAAAATGATCCAGATCGCCAAATTCTTTATATACAGATGCAAATCTAACATATGCAACATGATCAATTTTCTTCAATTCATTCATTATCATATCTCCAATTTTAACGCTCTCAATTTCAGAATTTCCCATTTTTCTTATTTTTTCTTCAATTTCAGCTACAAGATTTTCGATTTGCTCATAACTAATAGCTCTTTTATGACAAGCTTTTATTAATCCATTTAATATTTTTTGTCTATCAAAAATTTCTCTTTGTCCATTCTTTTTTATTACAAAAATTTTATGAGTTTCATATCTTTCATAAGTAGTAAATCTACTATTACATTTAAGGCATTCTCTTCTTCTTCTGGTAACTGTTCCTTCTGCTATAGTTCTTGAATCTAGAACTCTTGTCTCATCATGTCCGCAATATGGACACTTCATTTTTTTTCACCTCTTTTTAGGCCTTCATTAGCAATTTTTTCTAATTTTTTTATTTTGTAGTATAATGAAGATTTTGATATATTAAGATTTTCAGCCATTTCACTCAAACTATCACTCTCATTTTCAAGTCTATAAAGTGCAATCTCTTTTAAATCATCTGATAATTCTTCAAAAAATCCATTATTAATTAATTTTTTTATATTTTCAATTTGTTTTGAAGCACTTTCAGCAGTTTTTGTTGCATTGGCTGAAATAAAGTTAAATGTTCGCGACACATTGCTTTTTAATTCGCGAACTTTAATAATGTTAGATATTTTTTCAGCAGATTTATGAGCGCCTATTAATTCCAAAACATTTAATATATCCTTTGATGATTTTATATATATTTTTATTTTATTATTTTTTGTTATATAATTGGCTCTAATTCCTATAAGATTTTGTAAATTTTTTATTATCATTTGAGCAAAATATTCGGTAAAATCTGAAAAAATCTCAAAATGATAGTTTTTGCTAATAGACACAGACCCACAACTTAAAAATAAACCACGAAAAAAAATGCCAAAAAGATATGGATCATTTGATATATATTTTGGAATTTCATCAGAAAATATATCGATTTTTTTGTCATCAAAAACGATTTTTGCATGCATTAAATTAAAATACAGTTCCCCCATACGTCCTAATCTTAGCCTTTTTTCTATTTTTATATAGGTAGTTATCCATTCTTCAAACAATTCTTTAGAAAGTTTATAAACACGTTTTAAAACATTCATAGAAGGAATGGTTATTTTTAAAAGATGTTTATCTTCTTCTATTATAAAACTCCCTCTACCTTTGATAAAGCCAAATAATTCTATTTCTGGATATTCTAAAGGAGAATTAACCAATTCTAATTTTACTTCTTCGGGAAAGATAGACATTTTATCACCTATTTATATCTCTATGTTCGATAGAAACATTATAATTCTTTTCCTTTAATAGATGGAACAGTTTTTCAGCAACATAAACAGATCTATGTCTTCCACCTGTACAACCAATACCAATATTTATTGATACTCTACCTGTAGAAGAATACCATTTGTGAATTTTTAATATTAATTCATAAATTGAATTAACTGTTTCAGATGTTTCTTCAAAATGTTCTAAATATTCTATAATATCAGGATCTTTGCCTGTTTGTATAAAAAATTCTTTTATATAATAAGGATTTGGTAAATATCTTACATCAAACATATAATCGAGATCGTGAGGTAAAGAATATTTAAATCCAAAGCTCATTATTTTAATTTTTGTATTGTTATTAGTCTTTTCATCCAATATTTCAAGTATTTTTTCCCTAAATTTTGTTGGTTCTAAGTGAGTCGTATCTATTATATAATCAGAAATTTCTTTTATTGGATACATCATTTTAATTTCTTTTTCTATGGCTTCATCTAAAGCAATATTAAGATTTTGAAGAGGATGGGCTCTTCTTGATTTTCTAAATCGTGTTTTAATAGTTTCAATTGAAGAATCAAGATATAAAACTTTAAAAAAAGTATTCCCATTTTTAACATTATTTCTAATATTGAGAATTTCTTCTTTTAATTCCTCCGTTTTTTTCCATCTTATATCGCTAACAAATGCAATATTATTTATATCAGAACTATTTAATAGCATTTTTAAAAATTCTTCAATTAAATGTGGGGGAATATTATCAATAGTGTAGTAATTTATATCTTCCAATATTTTTAAAATAGTTGTTTTTCCTGCTCCAGACAATCCAGTAATTAATAAAATTTTTCTTTGTTTTCCCATTTTATCACTCCAGATTCTCCAAATATTTTTGAAGAAAAATTAATATTGTAATTGTTCTTACCTAATATCTTTTCAGTATTATTTTTGAATTTATGTATATTTCCTGATATATAAAATTGTATTTTTGGTTGTGCATAAACAACAGGAATATAATTTTTAAGCGTTTCAACAATACTATCAGCAGGATCTACGATTTTTCCCTTTACTGCTTTTTTTATATGTTTTTCCAGTATAGGATAATGAGTGCACCCTAATATGATTTTATCATATTCTTTTAGATTTTTTAGATAAAAATTTACTATAGATTCAGCGATAGGGCCATGCCATATTCCCTCTTCAATTAAAGGAACAAATAATGGACATGCTATTTCATTTATTTTTGCATTTTTAGAAGAAATTAATTCTCTATATGTTCCAGTTTTAATAGTATTTTCAGTAGCTAATAATAAAACATTATCTTTTTTTCTTATCTGAGAAATAGCATTTTTTAGTATACTAATATATTTAAAGTTATACATATTTATATCAATATAATTCCTTAATATTAAAGAATCTGAAGTATTACAAGCAGCAACAACTAAATCTATTCCAATTTTATTATAAAATTGGAATAAATCTTCTAAAATATTTAAAATTTTTCCAATAGGCTTTGAACCATATGGAACATTTAAAGTGTCTCCGAAATAAAAATATTGGTGGCCTTTGAAGGTATTGACCACCTTTTTTAAAACGGTTAAACCACCTATTCCTGAATCAAAAAAACCGATTTTCATAATCACACCACCAAGTTATGCTTTATTATGGGAGACAGAAGAAAACTTTTCTATCAATTCTTTTAATCCCTGTTTTAACTCTAATTTTTCAAGATTTTCATTTAATAGAAGGAATAATAATATATGAACAACATCAGGGTTGTTCATTTTAGAATATATTTCTTCTACATTTTGTTTTATGTTTTCTAAAATTTCAGTAATAATTTCTTCGGGCTCATCAGTAATAAAATCATATTTTTTCCCCATTAAATCAAAATAAATATGTTTTTGTTTTCTGTCTCCCATAAAATTCACCGCCTACGAAACCAAAGGGTTACCATCTAGGTTCTTCGTAAGATTGTTCTTCTGTATTTTGAACTTCTGTAAATTCTACAGTTTCATTAGGTTCCTTAACATTTTCAGAAATTTCTTCACCTAAAATTTCCTTTAGTTTGTAATTGATTTCTTGGATATATTTTTCCATATCTTCCTCATTTTTTCTAAATTCTTCAATTTGATTTTTTAACATATCTCTTTCACGTGTTAGTTTTTCGTATTCAGCATAAAGTTCCTCGTTTTCTTTTTTTAAAGCATCCCTTTCTTCTTTGATTTTATTATACTTTTCTGTGAGATTGTTTATAATACTTTCAAGTTCTTTTAAGAGTTCCATTTTTATACCTCCTTTATCATTTTCAATTATTTTTTCTCCATAAAAAAAAAAAATCCTTTTTAATTATAACATAAAAATTTCCATAAATCACAAAACTGTGTTATAATATTCAAAGAAAAAATTTATTTGGAGGTGAAGATACTATGAATTTTAATAGTATAACAAACTTTTTATTTTTTGGTCCACCTGAAGCAGCTGTTCCTCAGACAAATACTGGTGCAGTAACTACTACAGGTGCAGGAAGTATATGGAGCTTATTATTCCCTTTTGTATTGATTTTTGGTTTAATGTATTTTCTAATAATTATGCCACAAAGAAGACAGGAAAAAAAACATAGAGATATGTTATCTAAATTGAAAAAAGATGATAAAATTTTGACACAATCAGGAATAATTGGAAAAATTGTGAATATTAACAATGATTTTGTCAGAATTAGAACTGCAGATAAGACAGAATTAGATATAACTAAAACTTCGATAGTAGCCATTCTTTCTAAATCTAATAAAGAAGAAAATAATAAAAAGTAATTTTCAAGGGGGTTGATTTTGTGAAAGCGCACAAAGTTAGAGTAATTATTTCGGTATTAGTTTTACTAACTGCATTATTGATGTTTTTCTGGCCATCAAAAACAGCTAGTGAGAATACAGGAATATTTAAATATTTTTCCAACATTAAGTTAGGGTTAGATATAAAAGGCGGTAGTATGTTGGAATATAATATGAAATTAGACGAAGGTACTGATCCGAATGAAATTATAGATAATGTTATATTAGTTTTAAGAAAAAGATTAGATGCTGCAGGATATACAGAAGCTGTTGTTTCAAAGATTGTTAGTGGAAACAAAATAAGGGTGCGTGTTGAAATACCAGGTATTACAGACATAGAAGAAGCAGAAAAATTAATAGGTAGTAGAGGGAAGCTATATTTTGCAGAAGTTATTGATGTACAAACGTCAGATGTAAAACCTGAAGTAAAAAGAAATAAATACGTTGTTATAAATGGTAAAGAAGAACCTTTATATGAATATGTTAGAGATATATATGATGAAACAACTTGGTATAAAGTACAAAAATATTTTACTTTTGGAAAAGAACCATTTGAATTTACGGGTGCAGAAGTCATTGATGCAAATGCAGATATTAATACTAGAGAAAAAGGTTTTTTGGTTAATTTAAAGTTTAGTTCTCAAGGTAGCAAGAATTTTGAAATTATTACTGGTAATTTAATAGGGAAAAGACTAGCTATTATTTTAGATAATAAGGTTATAATAGCTCCTACTGTAAATCAAAAGATTACAAGTAGTTCAGCGGTAATTGAAGGTATTCAAACTATAGAAGAAGCAAGGAATGTTGCTGCTTTAATTAAAGCTGGAAATTTACCTGTGGATTTAGTTAAATTCCAAGAAAGAACAACAGGGCCAACATTAGGTAAAGATGTTGTAGAAACTATAATTAAAGCAGGATTATTAGGGTTAATAGTAGTTATGGTTTATATGATAGTTTTCTATGGATGGATGGGTGTAGTTGCTGATATTGCATTATTATTTAACTCCACATTATTATTAGGAGTTCTAGCTGGTACTCATGCTATTTTAACACTACCAGGTTTAGCAGGTATTATATTAACTTTTGGTACAACAGTTGATGGTAATGTTATTATATATGAAAGAATTAAAGAAGAATTAAGACATGGAAGACCTCCTTTAACAGCCGTTAGGTTCGGTTTCGACAAAGCTTTCTGGACATTGTTTGATGCTAATTTAACTACAGTGTTAGCTGGTGTAGTTCTTTATTATTTTGCAACAGGTACAGTAAGAGGATTTGCTATTACATTAATTATTGGTGTTTTAGGTAGTATGTTTACTAATTTAGTAGTATCAAGAGCTGTATTAGAATCCACAAGCCATTTAATTAATGTGAAAAAATATCAGAAAGCGGCTGTAGAGGAGGGAAAATGATGATTGATTTCGTAGGAAAAAGAAAAGTATTTATTTTCTTTTCGTTATTATTAATTATAATAAGTTTAATTTTTGTTTTTACAAAAGGATTTAATTTAGGTGTTGATTTTGCTGGAGGTACAGAGTTTGTTGTTTCTTCTGATAAAGAATTAGCTGTTGGAGATATAAGAGATGTGTTATCTTCGATAAGATCAGAATATGCTACGGCAAAAATAGCAAAATTAAAAAATTTAAATGTTGAGAATTCAGAATTATTCCAATATTCAGTAGTTTTGAAAGATTCGTTGTCTGGTTCTACAGAATTGAAAGAAGAATTAATAAAATCTATGAAATCAAAATTTTTAGAAAATGGTGTAAAGATAGAATTTTTAGAATTTAACGATGTTTCTGGATATGCAGCAGAAGAGATAAAATCTTATGCATGGTATGCTGTTGTAATATCTCTTATTCTATTATTAGCTTATATTACCTTAAGATTTAAATTTTCTTTTGGTATAGGTGCTATTTTAGCTTTAGCTCATGATATTTTGATAACAATGGGTTTTTATTCTATTTTTGGAATAGAAATTAATGTTGCAGCCATAGCAGCTTTTTTAACCTTAGCTGGGTATTCTTTAAATGATACAATAGTTGTATATGATAAAATAAGAGAAAATATGAGAAAACTAAGAGGTAAAAAATCTATTGAAGAAATAGTAAATACAAGTATTAATGAAGTTATTGTTAGATCTTTAAATACATCAATCACAACATTTTTAGTAGTATTGCCAATTTTGATTTGGGGAGGAAAAGCAATAGCTCCGTTTGCTTTTGGATTGGCTGTAGGTGTTGTAGTAGGTACATATTCATCATTATATATTGCAAGTCCAATTGTTATTGGTTGGATAAAGAAAACAAAGGTATATTAAAAATTATCAATTATTAAAATGGCCTCTATATTGGAGGCCATTTTATTATATATATTTTGTTGTGTTAATAAATTTGATTGTGAAATAAAAAATGGGCGAATCCATTCGCCCATTATATTACCTTAGTAATTGTAATACTTGTTGAGGTAATTGATTAGATTGAGATAGCATAGCAGTACCAGATTGCATAAGTATTTGTTGTTTAGTAAATTCAGCCATAACCTTAGCCATATCAGCATCTCTAATTCTTGATTCAGCAGCGGTTAGGTTTTCAGATGCAACACCTAAGTTCTTAATTGTATGTTCAAGCCTATTTTGTGCAGCACCGAGTTTGGCTCTGAAAGCGGATACTTTATAAACAGCAGCATCAATAGCACTGATAGCAAATTCAGCATCACTTTGTGAATCTATTTTTACACCAGTTGTAAGCCCAATATCGTCAGCTTTCATACTTTCGAATCCCATTGAAATAACTTGTCCTTCATTAGCCCCAATATGGTAATTTAAAGGATTTACACCGCTACTACCTGCTGTTACTAGTCCAAATACAGCAACTGCAGCACCATCAACTTTTGTTCCTGAAGCCAATGTTCCGCCGTAATCATCTTTAGTAGCAATTTGGCTAGTATCCCAATTAATAGCAATTGAACCACTACCAATATCAACAGTAACAGCACCTGCACCTACTGTAACAATTGCTGTTGAAGTATCAATTGTTCCGTCATCTTTTATTACAGATACTTTTACATCAAGTTGTGAAGTTGATCCACCTTGGAATTGCCCAACTTCAACAACAACATTTGCATTTATGTCAATTGAAGAAAGGTTAGTATCTACAACTGAAAAATGTGCTGAACCTGGTGAAACAATCTTGGCGTCGGCGGCTCTAGTTTCTTTTAATGAACCATCCAATAAATTCTTTGTGTTAAATTGAGTTGTTTTTGCAATTCTGTTTATTTCATCTCTTAATTCTGTGAATTCATTTTGTAGTTGAACTCTATCAGCATCTGTATTTGTTTCAGTAGAAGCTTGTACTGCTAGTTCTCTCATACGTTTTAATATAGAATGGATTTCGTCTAATCCACCTTCAGCTGTTTGAATCATTGATATAGCATCTTGCGAATTTCTAACAGCTGTGTCTAATCCTTTGATTTGATTTCTCATTTTTTCAGAGATAGCCAAACCCGCTGCATCATCTGCTGCTCTGTTGATTCTTAAACCTGAAGAAAGTTTTTCTAAAGATTTTCCCATCTCGCCTTTAACAGATGTAAGTGTTCTCCATGCGTTTAGAGCTTCCATGTTGTGATAAATCCTCATAATTCCACCTCCGTGTGAAATGTAATAATTTTTCAACCGATATATAATTCGTCTATATTTTTTTAAACTTTAGAAAAATATGATAAAATTAAATAGAAAATTTTTAGGAGGGATTTTTATGTTTTTAGATAATATACCAGAGGATACAAAGATATTATATGAAAAATCACAGCCACTATTTTTAAAAGGTGGAAAGATTGCAGTATTATTGATTCATGGATATACTGGAACGCCGTATGATATGCATTATTTAGGAGAAAGATTAAATGAAAATGGTTACACAGTATATATTCCAAGATTACCTGGGCATGGAACAAATTCAAAAGATTTTTTGAATAGCAATTGGAAAGATTGGCTAAGAAGGGTTATAGATTCATATATAGAATTAAAATCAAAATATGAAAAAGTTTATGTAGGTGGATTATCTATGGGAGGAGTTTTGACATTATTATTAGCATCAAAATTTAATCCAGAAAAAATAGTATTAGCAGCACCTGCATTAGAGGTAAGAGATTGGAGATTAAAATTAACTCCGATTATAAAGTTATTTACGAAAAAAATTAATAGAAATAAAAAGGAAACATATAACGAAGAAGGTTTAAATAGATTAGCTAGAGAATATTGGGATTTCGATTGGCCGTCTAAAGGAGCTGATTTATATAAATTACAAAGATTAGCAAAAAAAAGGTTAAGTAATATTACCAGTGACACTTTAATAATAGTTTCAAAAAAAGATGGTGCAGTGCCACTAAATGTAAAAGATGTTATAAAAAATAAAATTAGATCCAAAAATATAAAAACGGTTGTATTGGAAAAAAGTCCCCATGTAGTTGTAAATGATATAGAAAAAGATAAGGTAGCAGATGAAATAATTCAATTTTTTAATGAATAGTTTTTTATAATTTATTAATTAGAAATAACTGTCTTTTATTAATTTCCATTAATTTCTTTATTTTCTTTTATAATATTCTTCAAAAAGATTATTTTTTGATATCATTTTTCCATTGTTTTCAAGAGCATAAGAGTATGCTATATTTCCAATTAATATAGTATCTTGTAAGGATTTTCCATCAAATAAAGCACTTATTATAGCGCTTTTAAAAGCGCATTTTGCTTCAAATAAAAAATCTTTTTTTGAAGAAAATGGTTTAATAGACCAGGATTCATTTGAAAATTCAAATTTGATATTTCCATCGTTAAAAAAGGTAATTTTATAAATATAATGAATATTTTTTTTAAGTTTAATATTTTCATTAGTAAAAATGAAATCTCCAAATATTTCTTTATCTTTAGGTAGAATAATACTATTCTCAAAATCAAGAAATAAAAATTTTCCCATTAATTTAATATTTCGGACTAAATTATTGTTCCAATCGGGAAGGAGTAAATATACACTTCTCACATTATTATATATATCAGGTATAGCATTTAAGGTAAAACTATAATTCATTTTATCAATATTTTTAAAATCTGTATATACTTTTTCTAGTCCATTGTCCCATATTTTCAATGTTCTTTTTGTTCCATATGGTTGTCTTGCATAAAATAAGTTTATTTCTTTCTGCTCAAAATATTTATTTATCATGTCAAAAAATTCATCATTTCCTAAAAAATCAAAAATAACAGGATGTATTCCAAATCTCTTTAAATGAGTTGATATTTTAGTTCCAACTCCGTTAATTTCTAATGAAATATCAGGAATTGAAAGTATTGATTTTATCAATACTTCAATTCCCCCAATTATTAATATATCATGTTTTTTTTCTATCTCATATAATGGAAGCATTCTCTCTTTTATTTGAAATTGGATTCTCATATTACTCTTCCTTTACTTCCTATATCTAATGTTATAAGAATTTGGATCAGGCCAATTGAAATCCAAATCTATTTTCACGTTAAATCTATTTTCTATTTCTTTTTTCTTTTCTTTTGTAAAGTACCCTGAAAGATTATGGTATATACTTATATATACTTCTTTTATATTATGTTTTTTCTTTAAGTCTTCAAGAGAATCCTCTAATTCTTTTAAGGCTCGTCTAAACACGATTCTTGGTGAAGCAATCTTTCCGGTTCCTTGGCATATAGGACATTGAGTAAATAAAAGAGCATCAATAGATGGGGATGTCCTTTTTCTTGAAATTTCTAATAACCCTAATTTGGTAAATCCAGAAATAGAAATTTTTGCTTTATCTTTTAAGGTTTCTTTTCTAAAAATATTTATTATCTCTTCCTTATGAAAATTATCTTTCATGTCAATAAAATCTATAAGAATAATACCTGCTATATTTCTAAGCCTTAATTGCCTAGTGATTTCCTTAGCAGCTTCTAAATTAGTTTTAAAAGAAGTGGTTTCAACATTATTTTCTAAAACATTACTTGCTGAATCAACATCAAAAACTGTAAGTGCTTCTGTCTTATCAATTGTAATAATTCCGCCACTAGGTAATTCGATTTTTCTCGAAAAAACATCATCTAACTGTTCATAAATATTTGCCCATGAAAAAGCATCAATATCTACTTTCCTTATTTTTAATTCTGAATATTGTGATTTCAAATGATTAAATTCTTTAAATAGCTCTATATCATCAGTAATTATTTCATTTGTATAATTATCTAACTTTTCTCTTAAAATATAATGGACAAAATCTTCATCTTCAAATAGTAGAGTTGGTTTATTATGATTTTTCGCTTTGTTTAAAATATTTTCCCATATATTTTTTAAATTATGGAATTCATTTTTTATTGTATTAAAATCGACATTCTCACTATTAGTCCTAAATATAATTCCTTCTTCTTCAGTTTCAATTAATATTTCACCTATTTCTCTTAATCGATCTTTTTCATTCGAAGAAAAAATTTTTTTTGAAATGCCTATACTATTTTCACCAAAAGGCATATAGACAATATATCTTCCTGGAATATCTATTCTCATAGTTAATTGCGGCCCTTTTCTAGTATTACCATCCTTTTTTACTTGAACAATAATAAAAGATCCTCTATGCAAAGAGTTAGGATCAACAGTTGTGTCTTTAAATCGAAGAAAGCCATTTTTTTTTGCTCCAATATTTACAAAAAAAGATTCTAATGCTGGTACAACATTTTCTATTCTACCAAGAAATATTTTACCAGATAATTTCCCTGCTTCTAAATCTTCAAAAAAAACTTCCATTAATTTATTATCTTCAAGTAATGCTATACGGATTTCTTCTGTATATTTGCTAAAAATAAGAGACTTTTTCATTGTATCACCTACAGCATATTTTTTAATTATTATATCACAAAGTATTTTGAATTTTAAAATTAAATTTTTTTAAATATTGGGCGATAAATAAACTGGAATTTCCAAGGAGGGATAAAAAATGAATAAAGGGATTTTATTAATTATTTTAATATTGCCGGTTTTGTTATTTTCTGAAACTTATTATGTAATTGGAAATACAGTTTATAGGGGATATAATAAAATAGATCAAAAAAATTTTGAAGTTGTAACAGTGCTACCAGAAAAAGTTTTAAACGATGAATCTGATAAGAGAGTAATTATAATGAGTGATGAAACAGAAAATTTAATAGACGAAAATTTTTTAAAATCAGGTAATATTGATTTTTCAGATATTAGAGTAGTTAATGATAATTTTGTTTATAGTAAAAGAAAAGAAAGTATGTATTATACCAAGACTCATACATTTTCTTATTTTATGCCGAAAGATTATAAGTATTGGAAAATTGGAGGGAGAAGGGAAGATATTAATAAAATGGAATTAAGTACTCTGGAAAATACAATATGGTATAGAATACATAAAACAGGTTATTCTGAAAATAATTTATATAAAGATTTTGAAATGCCATTTGGAATAAATACTTTTGTAGATTTTTCTGCTGAGATGGCTGGATTAGTAGCAAAAAGTAAAATTCTACCAGAAGAAACATATAGCTTGGCCGGTGTAATATTTCTATTTTTAGATTCTAACAAAAAAGATATAGATAAAATTTCCTTTGTTTGGAGTTCTTCTGAACATCCTTTTAAAGAGTATTTTTGGATTAATCCAATACCTTTAAATAATTCCAAAAATTTTCATATAGCTTTTAATGTAAAGGATATTACTGAAAATAATAATGTGAAATATTTAAGGGTTGTATTTTGGACATTTGGGAGCGATAAATATAAAACATTAACGGCAGACTTGTTTATTAGAAATGTTGAAATAACAATATCAAAATCTAAAAATTAATAAGGCCGAAAGGCCTTATTTTTATGGTATAATATTAGTATAAAAATAAAGTAGGAGGCGATATAATGAAAATTTTTCTTGATACTGCAAATATTGAAGAAATAAGAACTGCGAAAAATTGGGGTATTATTGATGGGGTTACAACAAATCCCACTTTAGTTTCAAAAGAAGGAAATATTGACTTTGAAACAAGAGTGAAAGAAATTTGTGAAGTTGTAAAAGGTCCTGTAAGTGCTGAAGTTGTTTCAATGGATTATGAAAATATGGTTAAAGAAGCTAGACATCTTGCATCTTTGAGTGAATACGTAGTAGTTAAAATACCTATGACTCAAGATGGTATAAAAGCAGTAAAAACACTATCATCTGAAGGAATAAAAACTAATGTAACACTTATATTTAGCCCGTTGCAAGCATTATTAGCCGCAAAGGCTGGTGCAACATATGTTAGTCCTTTTATTGGGAGAATTGATGATATAGGAAATCAAGGATTAGATTTAATAGAAGAAATTTTGCAAATATATTATAACTATGATTTTGATACACAAATAATTGCAGCAAGTGTCAGACATCCTTATCATGTTGTTGAAGTAGCTAAAATGGGATGCGATGTGGCTACAATTCCTTTTGGGGTTTTGCAAAAACTTTTCTTCCATCCACTTACTGATAAAGGTATAGAAAGGTTTAACGAAGATTGGAGAAAGTATTTAGAATTGAAACAGAAATAAGATGATAAAAAAATATTTATCTGAAACAATAAAAAGAAAAATAAAAAATTTAGATGCAAATATAATAAAAGCTTTTGAAAAGGTTCCACGAGAAAAATTTGTTTTTAGTGGAATATCTGTAGATGATATATATTCAGATCAAGCTATTCCTGCTTATTATGGGGAGGATTTTTTATCGACTTCTAGCCAGCCTTCATTAATGGCTCTATTTTTTAAGGAATCAAATCTAAAAGAAGGAATGAAAGTTTTAGAAATAGGTTCTGGAACAGGATATAATGCAGCTATATTATCAGAAATAGTTGGGAAAAGAGGATTGGTTATTACAACTGAGCCAGAAAAAGAAATTTATAATATAGCGAAAGAAACATTAAAAAATTATAATAATGTAATTGTATTAAATAAAGATGGATATTATGGATACGAAGGTAAAAAATTTAATGCAATACTTTCGACAGTAGCTGTAGATGGAGTTCCAATTTCATGGATTAAACAATTAGAGAATGGTGGGAAAATTATTGTTCCAATAGTATTAGGAAACGATTTAACAGACTATACATTTATTCTAGAAAAAAACAAAGATGAGGTTTTAGCTAGATTTTTAATTCACACATCTTTTTTAAGAGCTTTAGGTAAGTTGTCTTTTAAACATAAAATAAACCTAATAGAAAATGAATATCAAATGGAAAAAGTTATTAATGTTCCATATAAATTGTTCGAATTTTGTATCACATACTTTAATATAGAAAATAAAGCGATAAAAATTAATGGAGAATATGGAATTTATAGAAATGGGATTTTAAAATTTAAAGGAAATAAATTATTACAAGTGGTTGAAAAAATAAAGAATGTTGATATATTTAAATCACAATTCAAGGGAATTATGATTTATGACTACTTAAATTTTATTCCATATTGATATGGAGATGAGATTGTGTCAGATGTTATGCTGAAAATAGTTAATTCTAGAATTGAGTTTCCAAATATTGAAATTGTATTAAAAGAAAAAGTTGGAATATATACTAAAAATCCACATAAATTTTTGAATAATTTGTTAAAAATAATAATTAAACCTAAAAAATATACAGAGGAGTATATTTTAGAAGGTATAGATGCAGAGAATTTATCTTATTTTAGTAGAAGAATTTTTCATATTGTTTCACCTAATTTATGGAATAATAAAGATATTTTAAAAATATTAAAATCAAAATCTGAAAATAGAAAAATAATCGTATTATCTGAAAAAGATGAAAATTTAAATATATATAAAATATTTGAAATAAAAAAAATAATAGATAATAGTTTTTCAGATGAAAATTTTTTGATAATAACAGATTCTAAAGAATTGTTGGAAGCTATATGCGATAAAGTAATAGATGAAAATGGGAATCAAATTCCTTTTGAAGAAGGTGCTTTCCTAAAAAGATTTGATACAATGGAAGAAATTGAAAAATTAGATGAAATTGAAGGGCATTTTTTACCATTAATATTCAAGAAAAAGGTTTTGAATTTGAGGTAATAGCATGAATATAAATAAATTTTCTATATTAATAATATTGATTATATCATTTACAATTTTTTTAGTGCTTTCCCAAATAATATTTAATTATATCTTT
Organism: Marinitoga arctica; assembly: GCF_054657315.1. Taxonomy (NCBI): domain Bacteria; kingdom Thermotogati; phylum Thermotogota; class Thermotogae; order Petrotogales; family Petrotogaceae; genus Marinitoga; species Marinitoga arctica. The sequence continues at coordinate 75,521 of NZ_BAAHYY010000005.1, forward strand.
CAAAAAGAGCCATACTTATATTATGGTTCTTTCCCTATTGAAAACAAAAATTTAAAGTTAGCTAAAGAATTTCCGATTCGTGCTAAAGCAGTCTTAGTTTTAGAGGGAGATATTTTAAAAGTATATTTACCAAGAAACAGCAATTATTTTGATCTTGTATTAAAAGATATAAAAATATTTTTATATGATGTGTCTATAAAGCTAAATAAAATAGTAAGACCTTATTTTATTGAAAGGCAAAATTTAAAAGCACCAGATATTTATAGCTTTTACATAAAATTGGTTGGATTGATATTTTTTTCTGTAGTTTTTATATCCGGAAGATTGTATACAGTGTTTGATAGTAGAAATTTTAAATTATTTTTACTCCATTATTATAAACATATTTTAAAAAATTTTATTCTTTTTTCATTTATTATAGGTTCGTTTTTTATTATTTCTGTATTGTTATTTAAGAATTCAAGAGTGATATATCCATATATTATTTTAGCATTAAGTGCAATTTTAGCTGCATCACCTTTTAGAAGTTTTTTTATAAATTTTTTATGGTATATGTTTTTTTTTATAATAGGTCTTTTTTATATAGATGTAAAGTTTATTTCTATTGGTTTAATTTTTCTTATTTTATTAAACTTTATATTTAATTATATAGAAATTTTTTCTGATAAAACAATTAAAGTTAAGGAGGAAAAGAAAATTGATCGATATAAGAGATAGAATTTTGAAAGATTTGAAAGAAAAAATAAATGAAGTAAAAAATATTCAGGAATTTCAAGTGTTGAAATCTAAATTCCTTGGCAAAAAAGGTGAAATATCGAATTTGATGAAGCAAATTTCAAAAATAGAAAAAGAAAAAAGAAAAGAATTTGGAGCTTTTGTAAATAGCATAAAAAAAGAAGTAGAAATTATTTTAGAAGAAGCTTTTTTGAACTTAAAGGAAAAAATGAAAGAAGAAGAGGAAAAGAAAAATTGGGTAGATATAACTTTACCAGGTGCAAAAAGAAAAATAGGTTATGAACATGTAATAAAACAAACAATTAGGGAAGTTTATGATATTTTTTCTAATATGGGATATAAAATTGTAGAAGGTCCAGAAATAGAAACAACATGGAATAATTTTGATGCTTTAAATACACCTGAATGGCATCCAGCAAGGGATATGCAAGATACCTTTTATATAGAGGATAATATTATATTAAGAACACATACTTCACCTGTTCAAGTAAGAACAATGTTAAACAACGAACCGCCTTTAGCTATCATTTCACCGGGTAGAGTATATAGAAAGGATGAACAAGATGCTACGCATTCACCTGCCTTTAATCAAATAGAGGGGTTATACATAGATAAAAATGTTACAGTGGGACATTTAAAGGCAACACTGGAAAGATTTTTAGCTATGTATTTTGGTGGTGCAAGAAAAGTATTATTGAGACCTAGTTATTTTCCTTTTGTTGAACCAGGATATGAAGTCGATGTCGATTGTATGTTCTGTGGAGGTAAAGGGTGCAATGTATGTAAAGGAACTGGATGGATTGAAATATTAGGTGCTGGATTAGTTCATCCAAATGTATTAAAGAATGTTGGATATAATCCTGAAAAATGGCAAGGATTTGCTTTTGGAACAGGAGTAGAAAGAATAGCAATGCTAAAATATGGAATTTCAGATATGAGAGAATTATATAGAAATGATATGAGATTTTTAGGATTATAAGGGAGGAATAGTAGTGAATATATCGAGAAATTGGATTTCAGAATATATTGATTTAAAAGATGATACCGATAATTTAGTAAATAAAATAAAATTACATTCTACTAATGTAGAGAGGGTAGAAAAATTTGGAAAAGATATAAAAGGTATTGTTGTCGGTAAAATATTAGAAATCGAAGATCATCCAAATGCAGATAAAATAGTTATATGTAAAATAGATGTAGGAGATAAAATACTACAAATATTAACTGCTGATAAATCAGTAAAGATAAATGATTTAGTTCCTGTGGCTATGGATGGGGCTGTATTAGCGGGTAATTTTAAGATAAAATCCAGAAAAATGAGAGGCATTATGTCAGAAGGAATGTTGTGTTCTTTAGAAGAAATTGGATTAGAAGAAAAATCAGAATATGTTTATAAAATTCCAGATGAAGTAAAACCAGGAACAGATTTTATAGAATATATAAAATTAAAAGATGAGATTATTGATATAGAAATTTTTCCTAACAGACCAGATTTATTATCTTATTTAGGCGTAGCAAAAGAATTTATTGCAATAAATGCTGCAGAAAATTTAGGGTATCCTGAAATTTTAAATATAGAAAAAGGAGAGGGATTTCCTGTATTTATTGAATACGAAGGGTGTAAGAGATACGCTGCTTTAGTGATGGAAGATGTGGAAATTAAACCTTCACCAACATGGTTAGTAAAAAAATTGGCTACTGCAGGTATAAGAAGTATTAATAACATAGTAGACATTACAAATTATGTATTATTAGAAACAGGGCATCCGGTTCATGCTTTTGATATGGATTTAATTGGGAATAAAATTGTAGTTAGAAAAGCAAATAAAGGAGAAAAAGTTGAATTATTAGATGAAAAAGAATACGAAATGAATGGAAGTGAAACATTAATTACAGATGGAAAAAAAATATTAGCTCTCGGAGGTATAATGGGAGGCCAAAATTCTGGTATTAATGAGAATACGAAAAGGGTGTTATTAGAAGTAGCATATTTTGATCCTGTAAACATAAGAAAAAGTGCAAGATATCATAAAATTTCTTCCGATTCTTCTTACAGATTTGAAAGAGGTGTGGATCCCAATGATGTTGAATTTGTAATGGGAAGATTAGCATATTTAATTAAAGAGTTAGCAAATGGAAAAGTAGCATCAGCAATGACAGATGTTTATCCTGAGCGTATTGAGCCAAAGAAAATTTTTGTTAGATCCAATTATGTGAATGAAAGATTAGGAGTTATTATAGAAGAAAATGAAATAAAAAAAATACTAGATAAATTAGGTTTTGAAAATAAAAAAGTCGGAGAAGGTTTCGAGGTAGTTATTCCAACATATAGACCAGATATAGTAGAAGAAATAGACCTTGTAGAGGAAATTGGAAGAATATATGGTTATCATAACATTCCGTCAAATTTACCAAAACATAATTTAATAGGAGAAATTTCTGATTATATTAAATTTAGAGAAAAAGTTTCTGAAGTAATGCGTTTAAATGGTTATAATGAAGCATTTACATTTGCATTTATGGATAATTCAAGAATGTGGATGAAAAAAGGGGAAGTATTTTTATCAAATCCAATTTCTTCAGAACTTGGAACAATGAGACCATTGCTTGTTTATGGAATATTAGAATCAGCTTCTTATAATTTTAGAAATCAAAGTAGAAATATAAAATTATTTGAAATAGGAAAAAGTTTTTTGAAAGATGAAAATTCAGAAACTAAAGTTAAAGAAATAGAAAAATTATCATTTGTAAGTATTGGAGAAGAAAATCCTTATGATTATACCGATAAAAGATCAGTAAATTTCTATACTTTTAAAGGTGCTTTGGATAATTTGTTAGATTATTTTGGTATAAATGCTGAATTTAAAAGAGAAAAAATAAAAGGTATGTCGTATTCTCAGACAGCAAAAATTTATGTAAATAATGTAGAATTAGGATTTATTGGTAAAATTGATAGTGATATATCAAAAGATATTTATGATATTAATCAGCCAGTTTATATAGCAGAAATTGATTTAGAAAAAATGTATAATTTGAAAAATTATAAGAAAAAAAATATTTTACCATTAGATTATCCTTCAATGCGAAGAGACTATTCTATGTTGGTGGATGATAAAATAACATATTTTGATATAAAAAATATCATCTTAAAAGTAGGGAAAAAATTAGTTGAAGAAATAAAGGTATTTGATGTTTATAAGGGTAAAAATATAGAAGAAGGAAAAACAAGCATTACAATAACAGTAACTTATAGAGCTAAAGATAGAACATTAACTGATGACGAAATAAATAAAATATCTGAAAAAACGATAAATATGTTGGAAAAAGAATTAGGTATTCAGGTAAGAATTTAAAAAAAATATTAATATCTGGCTATTTATAGACGATAATATATGTGAAGGGATTCTTTATTTATTATGGAGGTGCTTGAAATGGATATAAATAAATTAAGTGGAGCGTATAAACAATACATAAAAAATGAAACGATAAAAAAAGAAAATAAAATAGGGAAAACCTCCAATGAGAGTAGAATAATAAAACAGGACAATTCTCCTGTAAAAGTTTCTGTAGATGGCTCATCAAAAAAATATATAGAAATGGCCAGGGAAAAAATTCCTGAAATCAGGGAAAACCTCGTGGAAGAGATGCGCCAGGCCATTGAAAAAGGGTTATATAAAATTGATGCAGAAAAAATAGCTGAAAAAATGCTTGGAGGTTTCTAAAATGCCAGATATTAATATAAAACAAATAATCCACGAGGAGTTAAGTATCCTCGTGGATCTTTTTTATTATCTAGAAAAGTTAAAAAACGCCATTTTAAATAATGATGAAATAGCATCATTAAATTCTTTTATATCTAAAATAAGTGAAAATGCATTAAAATTATCCAAAATTGAAAAAGAAAGAATAGAAATATTTAAAGATATCTCAGAGAGAAAAAATATAAAAAATAATTTAGAAGATTTTATTAATTTATTTAAAAATGAAGATCCTGAACTGTATAAAATGCTTCGTGAATTATCTTCTAAGTTTGTTGACGTATCTTCTATGAATAAGGTTTTAAGAGATTTGTTAAAGGCTAAACTCGAATACAACGATATATTAATAAAGCTGTTTATGGAACCTAAAAACAATGTGCCAGTTTATAACAGAACAGGTATAAAAAAGCAATCAACAGATCAAAGCAAAATAAACTGGCAAGGTTGAGGTGATAAAATGTCATTATTTAATACGTTAAACACAGGAGTTTCTGGGTTATTTTCTAGTAAGATGGCAATGAATTCAACTTCTCAAAATATTGCAAATGTAAATAATCCGAATTATTCAAGAAGAGAAATTAATATGACTACAAATACCACATTAAATTTGGGTGGGTTTGAATTAGGAACTGGATCTAAAATTGAATCAATCAAAAGAGTTCGGGACCAATTTTTAGACATACAATATAGAAAGTATAATAGTAATTATGGATATTGGAAAACTATGAATAGAAATTTAAATTATATACAATCATTATATGGTGAACCATCAGAAGATGGTTTTAGACAATCTTTTGATGAATTTTGGAGTTCTATTCACAAAATTTTATCTGAACCAACTGTGCCAGAGAATAAAAGGGAATTAATTTTCAAAGCGCAAGAACTTTCAAATAAAATGAACAGTTTGTATACTGACATTGAAGGTGTCCAGGAAAACTTGAATAATGATGTAAAAACGATAGTTAAAGATATAAACTCAAAATTAGTTGAGTTGGCTGATTTGAATAAACAAATAAAGGAATTAAAATTTCAAAATATTGAAGCTAATGATTTATTAGATAAAAGAGATACCATTTTAGATGAATTATCTGAAAATATTAATTTTACTGTTAGAGAAAAAAAAGATGGACAAATAAGCTTAATTATAAAAAATCATGAGATATTAAATGGTGAAATATATAAAAAATTAGACACAAAAAAAATAGATGGAAAAGAATATGTATATATTGATAAAGGAGTACTTGAAATTGAAAAAGGTGCTTTAGGTGCAACAATAGAATTAAGAGACAATGTAATTGAAGAGCAATTAAAAAGATTAAACGAATTAGCAGCAACCTTTTATGATACGTTAAATATGATTCACGAAGAAGGTTTTGATTTAACAGGAACAATAAGAGGAATGAATTTTTTTGATAATATTGGTTCAAGTAATATTGAATCAGGTAAATTAAGAAGAATAGCTGGAAATATAATGTTAAGTGGAGAACCTAAAAATTATGTAGATAGTCAAAAAATTTTTAATTATAATACAATTGATAATATAAAACTTAATTTTGATGTTGGGACAGGTGAATTAATAAATATAGAAAATGGATTTGAAGATATAGGCGATTATACAGCGACCATTAATTCAGGAGAATCTTTAAATAATCTAAATTTAGGGAATAAATTTAGAGGAAACTTTAATTATAAGTATAATGTTCAAAATGGTGGATTATTAACCTTTGCTAATGAAGGTGGAGAATCTTTGGATAATAGATTGATAATAGATTTTAATAGAAATATTTTTAAACAACTAGGAATTCCATCAAAAGATATTTCTGCATTAAAATGGTCAAAAATACCGTCATCAAATACTCAGGGAATAATGACATTTAAGGGACCAGGGAATTATTCAGAGACGCTGAATTTACAGGGAGTTACTTCATTAAATGAAATAGCTCAAAGAATTAATATTGATGCTAATGGTGATGGTAATAATGACGGAGGTTTAAAATTAGTAAGAGCTTTTGTGAGGAATAATGAGCTATATTTAGTTCCGACAGAAAAATCCTATTTGGATATGAAAAATATCATTATTGATGATCCAAAAGGTATGTTGCATGAAATGAATTCTAATAGTGTCGAATTATCAGTTTTAGACTCATCACAAAATTCTTTGAAAAATTCTTTTGGATTATATGCATATAAAACAAAAAGTTTTGATTTATCAGAATATGCGTTAACTGATAATATTAATATTACTATAAATTATAAAGATTCAACACCACAATATACAACAACAATACAAAAATCTTTATTGAACAATAGTATAATAGGTTCAAATGGCGAATTTCAAATAATTCAAAATGGAGAAGAATTTGAAATATTACCGGGAGCGGATAATAGCACATTTAGTTGGAATAATATTGATAATATAGAAATAAAAGTTGGATCTGATGTAATAAAAACTAATAATTTTTATTATGATGAAAATTCAGCGGCAACCAAATTAATTAATCAAGGTTGGGCGATAAATTCTCAAGATGCAAAATTAACTTTGAAATCTGACGAGGATTTAAAATGGAGGATGGATTTTTTAGATTTTGGTTCTTTTATGACGATACAAGGGAAAAAAATTCAAATAGATTTTCATAGAGATACTTTGGAAAGTTTAGCCGAAAAAATAAATGAAACAAATACAGGAGTAATAGCGTTTTATACACCGGGTGGAAGATTTGTTTTAAAAGCAGATAAGACACTTGATTATGATTTAAAAAACGTTGAAATAAAGGGACCTGAAAAAATCTTTGAATTTTTAGGCTTATGGAAACATGAAGATGCAACACAGCCATATTCTGAAAATTTTACATTATTAAATCCAAATTATACATCGCAAACATATGAAGAAAAATTAAAATACACATCAAAATTTATCTTATCAGATGAAATTAGTATTGCAAAAAATCTTAAAGTAAAAGACTATCTATTAAGCAATCCGGATATGTTAGGAATGGATTTGGGTAAAATGATTGACAGTGATAATGATGGAGATATTGATACACTAATTCCAAGCGGAGAACATTCATCAACATTATGGGAAAAAGGATATATGTTAAAGAGTTCAAAAATATTTTCAGATGGACGCCAGGATTTTGAAGATTATATAACAGATATGATTACAGATGTAGGATTAACGGGTGAAAAAGCTAAGAGAATGGAAATAAATAGTGATAGTTTAAGGACAGAATATCTAAATCAAAGAGAAAGTGTAAAGGGTGTATCTTTAGATGAAGAAATGGCAAATATGATTAAATATCAACAGGCATTTAATGCTGCGGCAAAAGTAATTAATGTTGTTGATGGTATGTTAGATAGGATTATCAATGGATTGATGAGGTGATAATATGAGAATTACTCAAAGTATGATAGCTAATAATGCATTAAAAAATATTAGGAATTCAATGCTAAAAAGAGAAGAATTAAGTGAACAAATAACAACAGGTAAAAGAATAAAAAAACCTTCAGATGATCCAGTAAATGCAGGTAAATCTAGTTATTTAATGAGCAGGAATAGATTATTAAATGAGTATATTGAAGATATAAAAAACACAAGATCTGTTATGGTATATTATGATACAGCATTGCAAGAAATGCAAAATGTAAATCATAGAATAAAGGAATTAACAATTCAAGCAGCAAATGATACTCAAACGATTGAGGATAAACATCATATAGCTCTTGAATTAAAACAGCTAAAAGAACATTTATATAAACTAGCAAATACGCAAATTGGGGGTAAATATATTTTTGGTGGAGCAAAAACTAATGTTCCTCCAGTAGAAAAAGAAAATGAATCCATAATAATAAATACTCCACAAGAAGCTAATATTAGAGCTAGATTGCCTATTGAACATATAGATATTGAATATGGAGTGACAGTATATGATGTATTCAAAACGGATTCAGGAGAAACAGTATTTGGAATTTTAGATAGGCTTATAAACTCTGTTGAAAATGGAACAGATGATGATATTGAAAGAGATTTAGGATCTTTAGATAACATTTTAAATAAAGTTAATGTGAATCTTGCAAGAGTTGGAAGTGTCGATAATATGTTAGAATCTATGGAAAAAAGGTTTGAAAAAGTGATTGATAATAATACAGATATAATTAATGAATTAGTTGGAACTGACTTAACAAAAGCTTTAAGCGATCTATCATTGGAACAAACAACATTACAAGCAGCATTGAAAACTACCGCACAAATACTACCACAATCCCTTGTGGATTTTATTAGATAGGGAGGAATTAAAAGTGGCATTAAGAAATTATAAAACGCGAATTGGAGAAATAGAAGTAGATGATAATGAAATTATTTTATTTGAAGAAGGAATTCCAGGATTTGAACATTTAAAAAAATTTGTTATTCTCACATTAAAAGAAACATATCCTATAATGTGGTTATTATCTTTAGAAGATGAACTAGTTTCTTTACCGATAATAGAACCAAAATTGATAAAAGTGGATTATCAAGTTCAAATTTCTGAAAAAATAGTTAATAAATTAGGAGTGGAAAATTCGGAAGATGCGGCTGTATTTGCAGTAATGACTATTCCTCATGAAAATCCAGAAAATGCTACAGTTAATTTAAAGGCACCGTTAATTATTTCTAAAAAAACAAACAAAGGTATTCAATTTATTTTGGAAAATGCTGAATATGAAACAAAACACAATATAAAAGATGAAGTAATTATTAGCCAGAAGATATTAGAAAAACAGATAATGGAAGTATCCAAATTTTCACAAGATAAGAAAAAATATCAAACAAAATTTGGAGAATTAGAAATTGCAAATAGCGAAATAGTAAATTTTGAAAATGGGATTCCAGGATTTGAACATTTAAAAAAATTCTATATTCATTTTTTAAAGGAAACATTTCCTATTCAATGGCTACTCTCACTTGAAGATCCTGATATATCATTTCCTATAATCGATCCATTGTTAGTCAGAATTGATTACACATTTGATATATCAAAAGATGTAGTAAAATACTTAGAAATTGAAAAACCAGATGATGTAAAGATATTTGCAATAATGACAATTCCTCATAATGAACCAGATAATATTACAGTTAATTTAAAAGCACCTTTATTAATTTCAAAGAAAAATAATAAGGGGATTCAGATAATATTAGAAAATGAAAAATATCATTTAAAACATAATGTAAAAGAAGAAATAAAAAGAAGTGATGAAATTATGAAAAAACAAACCCCTGATAAAGAGAGGGGTGCATAATATGTTAGTATTATCTAGGAAAAATAATGAAGGCATAATTGTAATGGTAGATGATAAGGTATTAAACTTAAAAATTTTATCTATAGAAGGGAATGCTATTAAATTGGGATTTGATGGACCTAAGGAATTTAAAATATATAGAGAAGAAGTTTATGAAAGTATAATGAAAGAAAATATTTCTGCTACACAGGTTAAAGATGTATCTCATGTAAAAAAATTATTTGAAAAAAAATAGCCCTTTGGGCTATTTTTAATTATAAATATCTTTATCTATTTTTAAATTATATTTTCCTTCAAAATTTTCTACTGCCAAAGGTTTTTGAAGATATAAAATTTTAAGATTTTTAGCTGGAATGGCTTTATTTTTATTTTTTTCAATATATTCTATAAAAGACTTTATAGAATACTCAGTTTTCAAAATATTATTTTTTAAATTTAATTTATCTTTGAAATATATACTTTCTTCACCAAGTAAATATGAATTTTGAATAACATCTTTTAGATTATCTATAAAAACTAAATTAGGTGGAAAAATAGTTTGTTCATTTTTGAATACATGTACATAAGCTGCATCAATACGAGCTCTTTTTAAAACAGCAATTTTATCTTTTTTAAATGGTCCATTATAACTATTAAATAAAATTTCAGTTGAAATTACAGGAACAACTTTCTTATTTTTGTTAAAAAGAAGTCCTTGTAAAGAAGCAATCGAGATTCTAATTCCAGTAAAAGAACCTGGCCCTATAGAACAACCAAATAAATCAATTTCATCTATGATTATATTATTTTCTTTTAATATTTCATCAATTAAAGAAATAATAAAGCTACCGGAGTTTTTTTCAAAATTTTCTTTATAAAAAAAACCTTGACTTGTTTTTAATACGACTAAAACACCTTTGTTAGAAGCATCAATACCGAGGATATTCAAAATATCACCACCTGAAAGGAGAATTTCAATGCCAAACTTTAAAACACATATAATAAGTGGAGTTTTATTTTATCCAATATATTTTTTATTATATTCATTTATTATGGATATTTTAAATACCGAATTTTACCCATCAGAGTCAATTATATTAATTTCTTTTTTCTTTTTTCTTTTGGGAGCAGATTTGCCAGATATAGATCATAATTTTTCATTTATAAATAAGCTTTTTAGAATATTGTTGGTTGGATTAGGTATATTTATGGTATTTAAAATAAGAAGATATTTTGATTTTCTTTCTTTTTTACATTTGAAATTATATATAATAAAAACATTATATATAATTTTTGGAATAATTATTGGAGGAATAATAGGAATATTATTCAATAATATGACAAAACACAGAGGTAAATGGCATAGCCTTTTTACAGGAATTTTATTTGGAATAATTGTTTATTTTCTTAAAGTGAACAATTATTATACTTTTAGTTTTGAAGCATTATTTTTAGGATTATCATTAACAATAGGATTTTGTGTACACTTATTTTTAGATTACTTTTTTAAATCTTGAGATTTTCTTTTTTGATATGCCATTTTATATGCCATCATTGATTGTTCAATTTCATCTAATTCTTCAAATATTCTGGCCATTAAAATATATGTTTTGTAATCATTGGGATTTTTAATCAGTAAATTTTCAGCCATTTTTAGAGCAATTTTATACATTTTTAATTTCATATAAAATTCAACACCTTTATGTGAAGAAATAAAATAAGGTATAAATAAAACAAGTAACAATAATAATATTATTATACTAAAAACATAAAATATAAAGTTATTATTTGATTTAGAGGAAGTATTTGAAATTGTTGAAACATCTGTAGCTGCATTATTTTTGGTCTGTATTTTATTATTCAAAGAAGAATCAGATATAATTTTTTTTAATTCCATAAGCTCTTTATTAAGGGGATCAGGAGCCTTTTTTATTAAATTATCTAGATTTTCTGGAATATTGTTAAATATTATTTTATTGGAACTTTCAATTCTAATTCTAATTGTTTTTATTATTCCTAATAATAAAGTATATAAAGTGTTATGTTCTATGCTTAGGTCCAAAACCTCATTCGTTATATTTAAAATATTTGAAGTAAATTCTTCTAAGTTATCAGGGCCCACAATATATATATTTGAAGATAATTCTCCTATTTTTGTTTTAAGATCAAAATATTTTTTTAGCAAAGTATAATTTTGTAATTCTTCAGAAGTTATAATTCCACCTCTTTTTAGAAAATCTAACAATTTAAAGGCACCTAAATAATTATTTTCATCTAAAAAATATGAAGAATTACTTAATATATAATTTATTTCTTTTACTTTAGATTTTGGAACAAATTTAAAAACAAATTTTTCCATATCATTATCTAGGAATACAGGGGATTTTATAGATTTATCTACAAAAATTTGTAAAAAGCCTTGATATGTGAAAGGAGATATATATTTTTCTAAACCATTTAGTTTATATAAATATTTACATGAATTTTGTTCAATAATACCAGTTTCTAAAATTCTTTTTATAATTAGAGGGATTTGAGGAAATATTTTTAATATAAGCTGAGTTTCATTTTCGCTTAAAAAATTATTATATAATCCTAGTGAATTACAAAATTTACTAAAATTCTCTTCTATTAAAGATTCAAAAAAAGGAGCATTTTTATATTTCTCAGCGAAATATTTTTTTGCTGATAATATTTCGCCTAAAATACCAATAGATGGATCATCAGGGTTTCTTGAAATATATTTTACGAATTCACCCCATGCCTGATCTAAAGTATTTGGTATTTTTGATAAGTTTCGTATTTCATCTGTGGTTATAGAAAAAGATAAAATATTTACTAGAATTATTATTAATATAAAAATTTTCTTCATCTTAGCTCCTTTCAAGCTCAGGTTTTATATAAACTCCCCAAAATACTTTTATTATCATAGCTGTTGGAACAGCTATTAAAGCACCCGTAAGACTTATAATAGAACCAAGGATTAATAAAGAAAATATGGTTATTACGGGATTAATTCTTCCATAATCTTTCATAATGGAAATAAAAATAATAAAAGCAATTCCATGAATTATTACCATAATAAGCAAAAATATTAACATGGTTGAAATTCCACTAGAAACCCCAACAATTATCATAGGAATAAATTCTAGTATAACACCGATAACAGGAATAAAATTTGTTACAGCTGCCCAAAAACTTAATAATAATTGATACTTTATACCTAAAAATGACATAGCTAAAAATGCTGAAACTCCTACAAATGCTGAGGCAAATAATGTAGCAACAACATAATGTTCTATCTGATTAAACGTTTCATCGTAAAAAATATTAGCAGTTTTTCTTAGCGATTTTGGATAAAGATATTGTAATTTGGATTTAAAATAATCAAAATAAAAACTAGAGTAAATACTACCAATAGTCAAAAAAAACAAAAATGTAAACGCTTTTTGACCGTATGTTGGTATTAACTCAATAAAACTTGAAAGTAATTCTATAATCCTAGGTTGAAGTGAATTCATTACATTATCTATGTTATTAACAATATTCTCTGGTTGATTTTTTAATAAAATTTTCCATTGAGCTTTTTGAAAAAAATCATTTAAAAATAGTATAAAATTACTTATTTCTTTTATAACTGTTGGTATTAACAATATAAGCAAAAGATAAAGAAAGAATAATGAAGAAATAAGCGAAATAATAATAGCGATTTTAAATGGTATTTTTAATCGATGCAATCCCTTAGCTATTAAATTAATAGCTAAAACAAAACCTAGTGTGAAAATTATAATAGTAAAAACATCTCTAGAAACAAAAGCTATGCTAATAAACAAAAGAAAATATATAGCTGAAAATAAAGCGCCTCTTAAATTTGGGCTTAGCCTCATTTTAATCAACTCCATTAAATTCAAAAAATTTTCTTAATTCTTCTATATTATTTGTAACACCTAAAGCTACAGTTAATTTAATTCTCGCTTTTTGGCCAGAAACTTCATTACCTAAAATGGCACCTTTGTTTTTTAGATCCGCTCCACCGCCATGATAACCATAAACACCAAGGACTCGACCTTTAAAACATCTTGAAACTACAATGACAGGGATATTTTTTTCTTTGATAAGCCATTCTATTTTATCTGCTACTTTTGGTGGGACATTTCCTCTTCCAAAACCTTCAACGACAACACCTTTAAATCCTAAATCAGGTAATACGTTCAAAATAGAACCATCATCGCCAGTGTAAGTTTTTATTAAAGCAACTTTATCTTCAACATCTATTGCATCAATATGCATTCTTAAAAGAGATTCTCGGTAAAATATTATAGCATCCTCATCAACTATTCCCAAAGGCCCATAACCTGGCGAATCAAAAGTAGCAACATTGCTTGTATAAGTTTTTGTTACCTCTCTAGCAGAGTGTATTTCATCATTTAAGCATACTAATACACCTTTGTTATGTGCTTTCCTAGATGAAGCAACTCTTACTGATGAAATTAAGTTTGCAGGGCCGTCAGTACTTGGTTCATTCCAATTTTTCATTGCAGCTGTTAAAACAATAGGTTTATCTTCATTTAAAACAAGATCTAAAAAATAAGCAGTTTCTTCTAATGTGTCAGTTCCATGTGTAATAACCACACCATCAATATTTTCTTTAGAAATAATTTCTTTTACAAATTTTGAGAGTTTAAACATAATCTTTGGGGTCATATGAGGACTTGGAATATTTGTAAATTCAATTAATTCAGTTTCTGCAATATTTCGTAATTCTGGAATATCATTTAAATGTTTATTCCGTTCTTCAGAAGGGATAACTCCAAGTAATGGATCATGAACCATTGCTATAGTACCACCGGTTGTTATAATTGCTATTTTTCCCATATTTATCCCCTTTCTTTTTAATTAATTTTTATTTTTGCCACATAAAAAGGAATTAATGTTTCATCCGGATAAAAGTAATAACCAAAACCGTCAAAGTAATTTTTTATTCCAAATCTATCTAAATCAATATTTTCAAAGCTAATTTTATTATATTTTTCAGCTATATATTTCATATTTAATGTATTTTCTTCTTTTGAAATAGTACAAGTTGAATATACAATAGAGCCCTTTTCTTTTATTAAATTATTAATTGCATTGTCTAATAATTGCTTCTGGATTTTAGAATAAATATTAAAATCTCTTTTTGTTACTCTATGTAAGACTTCAGGGTGTATTGAAGATGTTCCTAATGAAGTACAAGGAGCATCAATTAGTATTTTATCATATTTTTCCCCATTATATTCAATACCAGAGATTAATTTTGTTTTTATAATATTTATCCCTAATCTATTGGCATTATGTTCAATCAATTCTAATCTATCTATATCAATATCTAAGGCTACTATTTTCCCAGTGTTTTCCATTATTTGAGCTAATTCAGTTGTTTTTCCACCTGGAGCAGCACACATATCCAAAACTTTTTCACCAGGTCTGGGATTTAATATTAAAGGAATTATTTGAGAACTTTCATGCTGTATATAAAACATTCCATCTTTATAAAGATCAGTGACTTCAATTGGTGATTTTGGATTTTTTATAATAATTCCCAAAGGAGAATGGGAAGAATATTCTATATCAAAATTATTATTTAATTTTTCAAATAATTCTTTTCTAGTATTTTTTAAAGTATTTGTTCTTAAAGTAAGGGGGTTAATTGAATTACTTTTCTTCAGAAAGTGTAAAACATATTCTTCTGGAAAAGACTCAAGCATATAATCATATAGCCATTTTGGCACAGAATATTCAGCCCATTGTGGTAATTGTATTTCATCTTTTTTTGTCAAAAGGTTTTTTAGAGTAGCATTTACAAAACCTCTAATCTTTCTATTTTTTGCAACTTTCACAGTTTCATTAACAGCAACATATGGTTTAAAATTATTAAGGATCTGATAAGCACCTAATCTCAATATCCATTTTGAAGCAGGGGGGGTATTCTTATAATTTTTGATTAATTTTTTTAAATAAAAATCTATTTTTACTAGGTTCCTAATTGTTCCCCATACCAAATTTTTTAATAGAGCCATATCTTGATTAGAATATATTTTATTAAAATATTCAAATGATTTTTGGGGAATATAATGTTTTTTGTCAAATTCTCTTAATAATAAATAAGCATCTTTCCTAATCATCTAAATCACCTCTTTTTATTATTATATCAGAGGTATATTACAAAAAATAATATTGAAAAGAAAAGAGCCCATGTGGGCTCTCATATATTATCTATGTAAAATTTCTTTTAATTCCTCCATAGTATATACTTTAGGTGGTTCAATACCATTAAAATGTGCAGCATATTCAACTGTATATGCACCAGCGTTAATAAAGTATACAATATCATTGTAATCTATATCAGCCGGTAAAATATGATCTTCATAAATAGTATCCACACTATCACAAGTTGGTCCTGCCAAAGTAAAGACATCTGTGTTATCATAATTTTTCCCTTCAAATTGTATTTCATATTGGAAATTTTCTATTGTTTCCATTAAACCATGGAACACTCCAACATCAAGATAAATCCATTTTTTAGAGCCTTTTCTACTCTTTAAAATAACTTTAGATACTAATATTCCAGCATCACCAACCATAGATCTTCCTGGTTCTGTAATAATCATCAGGTTTTTGTGTTTCCAAAGATATTCATTTATAGAGTCATCTACAACTTTTCCTATTTCTTCAACGGTTGGAATTGGTTTTGTATGTTGTACAGGAATGCCGCCTCCAAGATTAAGCATTTTTAATTCAATTCCGTTTTTTAATAATTTATTAAACACGACGCTAGCTTCAAGAATAGCTTCTTGCCATTTATATTTATTATATGATTGAGATCCAACATGAAAGCTAACACCAAAAGGTTTTAACCCATGTTTATTTGCCCAATTTAATATCGAAATAACATGATCAATATCAGTTCCAAACTTTCCAGATAAAGGCCAATCGCTATCAGAAGAGCTGGTAGCTATTCTTGCATAAACTTTTGAACCTGGAGCATTTCTAGCAACTTTTTCAACTTCCATTTCACTATCAACAGAAAAATATTCAATTCCAACTTCCCATGCATAGGCAATATCTTTTTCTTTTTTTATAGGATTACCAAAACTCATTTTTTTAGGACTTACTCCGAGAGATAAAAGTTTATTTATTTCACCAACAGAAGCTACATCAAAGGAAGATCCCAAATCTTTTAAGGCTTTTAATATTTCAATATGAGAATTGGCTTTTACAGCATAAAAAATTTCTACATTTTTCATCGATTCTTTTAATCTAATATAATTTTTTTTAACCTGTTCAATATCTAAAACTAAAAAAGGAGTTTCTAATTTTCTTGCTGCTTCCCTGATTAAATTATTTACCTCCATTTTTTTCCCTCCCAGTAAGGTTGATTATTATGGAAGTATGATAAACCACAAATGTTACTAATACTAACATTTTTGTTTAACAAAAAGAGCATTTTGTATTAAAATAATGAAATCCTATGTAGGATTTCATTATATGTTGTCAACTTCAAACCTTTCTACAAGTTTTTTGGCTAATTCGCATTCGGAATTAGAATACTCACCTATAATTACCTCTTCCTTAAAAACTTTACCAAATCCTTTTTTTATAGCATCAGCCATTTCATTGAAAGAGATTTCTCTTTTCAATACTGAATTTACATCAATAACTTTATTTTTAAGATGATTAAGTAATATATTCTTTTTCTCTGATGATAAATTAAAGCTATTTACATAACTATTCAAAGGAAAATTTATTGGAATAGACCCATGTTGTAAGATATAATGATCATTTCTATATTGAGCGCTTCCAATAAACTTTTTCTTATCAATAGTAATTTCATATATAGAAGGTGAATCATAACATGCAGGAGTATTCAAGTGTTTATTTTTATTTTTTTCAACATCGCAATTTATTTTTAAATGTTTCAAGCTTTCTATAAGTGCTTCAGAAATTACTTTATAGCTTCCGATAACACTTTTAGGTAATAATGGATGATTTGTAGGTGCAGAAAAAAGATAAGTTATTTCTTTATGATGTAACACAGCTCTTCCACCAGTGGGCCTTCTAACAATATCTATATTATTTATTTTTAAGTATTCTAAGTCGATATCCTCTAATTTTTGAAATTTTCCTAATGAGAGAGTAGGTAAAGTCCATCCATATAACCTAATAGTTGTAGGTTGAAACCCTTTCCCTACATGTTTTGAAATAGCTAAATCACAAGCCATATTCCAAGATCCCATGTGATAAGTATCTATTATAAGACGTATCATCAAATACCTCCCAACGGTTTTTTTAATGCCATTCCTATTTTTCTTGGAAAACATGAAGGTGTTTTATCAATTTTTCTTAATACAATAAAATATCTGTCTTTATCAAATAATTTATAATGATGTTCAGCTTCTATCTTGAAATTTATTTTTTCTACAGCATTAAATAAATAATCTCTTTCTTCAGATTTATAAGTTGGCCCTTTATATAAAAATAATATTCCATTTATTTTTAAAAGGGGAGCAGCATATTCTAATAATACATCACTTCTTGAAACAGCTTTTGCCGTTGCATAATAATATGATTCCATCATTTTTTTTGAAAATACTTCAACTCTATCATTTACAGTTTGAATATTTTGTAAGTTTAATTTTTCTGCGAAAAAGTTAACAGCTTTTATTTTCTTTTCAATACTGTCTAATAAAGTAAAATTTATTTCAGGAAAAATTATAGATAAAGGAATACCAGGAATACCGCCACCAGTTCCTATATCTATAAAATTAGTTCCTTCTTGTAGTTTTGTGAATTTTAAGAAAGGAAAAATACTATCTAAAATTAATGATTTAGAAGCTAATTCATATTCTTTTATTGCAGTTAAGTTAACAGGGTAATTTATTATTAATTCAATAAAGGAATTCAACTGATTGTATGAAATTTCGTTCAAGTAAATTTCATATTTTTTAAGAAGTCTCAACAAAAAATTCATTGACAAGTACCTCCTAATATGATATAATACTCCTCGGAGACGTAGCCTAATTGGCTAAGGCGTCGGTCTTGAAAACCGATGGGGTTGACGCCCCGTGTGGGTTCGAGTCCCACCGTCTCCGCCAATATTTAAACCGCCCGACTCAGGGCGGTTTTTGGTTTATTTTACAGAACCAAATCTATTATATGGCCAAATTCTTAAAAAAGGTTTCCCTATAATATTCTTTTCAGGAACTATACCAAAATATCTACTATCAAAACTTTCTGTAGTATTATCTCCCATAAAGAAATAGAATCCTTCAGGTAAAACAATTTTTATTCTACCGTTATTCTCAATAAAAACATTATTTAAATCTAAATTTGAAAGATATTTTTCATAATACTCAGTATAATTCAATGTTTTGTTATAGTATCTAAAAGCTCCTAAATCAAACATAGGTTTTCTAATTTCATTATAAGTTCTATAAATATCACTACTATATTTTTCAGGGTAAGCCATATATTTATAATAATCTTTTGAGGCAAATATTCCATCAATATAATAATATCTATCTTCAAATCCTTCTGGTATTTTTCCATTTACATATAATTGAGCTACGGAATTTTTGATACTTTGTGGAATTTTATCAATATCACCATAGTAATCAATAATTTTTTTAAGCCAATAAGGGATTTCAAAATCCTTTTCATTTTTTATTTTATCCCATATTTTATTGTCTGGAACTAGTTCTATAGTATCACCTGGAGTTCCAACTAATCTTTTTACATATTTAACATGACCATCAAATTCTTTTGGTGCAAAAAAATCCATAAATTTATCAAATGCTCCTAGTTGTTTTTGAGCATTTGAATCTACAAATGGGGTCCAAAATACTATAATATCTCCAATTTGGGGTTTAGAATAATCATAAGTAATTTTTTCAATAAACAAACGGTCCAACACCTGAATGGTTGGTACCATAGAAGGTGTTGGAACCATCATTGTTTCAAATACAAAAAGTCTAATAATCGTTCCAAAAATTATAGCGTAAATAAGAGCGTTTATCCATTCGTATGTTTCTCTTTTTATTTTAGACTTTATATTTTTAGGCAAGATCAGTCCCTTCTCTCCTTGATCTTAATCTTACCTCTTACATTTCTTAAATAATAAAGTTTTGCTCTTCTTACTTTACCTTTTCTTACAACTTGAATTTTTTCAATTGATGGGGAGTGAACAGGGAATATTCTTTCAACACCGATACCATTAGCTCCAATTCTTCTTACTGTAAATGTTTTACCTAAACCGCCACCTCTTATTTTTATAACAATACCTTCATAAGCTTGAACTCTTTCTCTTCCGCCTTCTACAACTTTAACGTGAACTCTTACTGTATCACCAGGTCTGAATTCTGGGATGTCTTCTCTCACATAATCTTTTTCAATGGCTCTAATATATTGATCCATGTTAAACCCTCCTTGAGAATATTTTTATTATATATTATTTTTCTCCAAATAACCTATCTAAAGTTATTGCAACTGCCGCTCTAACTGATAAATGATTAAATTCTGCATTTCCTCTGATAGGCTCTAATTCGTAATCACAAATTAATCTTATTTCTTCAGGCATTCCCCAACCTGTACCGAATAAGATTAAATGTGGATCATCGTTTTCTATAATTATTTTACTAATTTCTTCAAAACTTTTTGTTCTTTCTCTAATTTTTGCAGATGTAAAAATTAATTTTGTTTTTTTCCCCTCTATTTTTTCAATGTCTTCTAAAACATCTTCTAAATAAGGCTTTAATTTTGCTATAGATAAGGCATCATGTCTATTCGGATTGTATTCTTTTCCAAATCCTTCCGTCCAATATTTTAGCACATTTTTAACTATTTGTTGTTGAGCAGGGAGATTTGATACAATATAATAATTTTTTATATTATAAGTTCTAGATGATCTTGAGATATCGTGAATATCTAAATTAGTAATAGCTGTTGATATAATTTGTTCTTCCCTACCTAATATTGGATAATGAATTAAAGCGACATAAACATTATTTCTCATTTAAAATCAGCTCCCTGATTATATTGACAATCACTTTTTTTTCAAACTCATCTAACTCATGTTTTATGAATAAATCTGGACGTTTTAATATAGTTCTCAATATGCTTTCTTTCTTTCTATATTCTTCTATTTTTTTATGATTCCCACTCAGTAAAACTTCCGGTACCTTCATTCCTCTATATTCTTTTGGCTTAGTATAATGAGGATGGTCGAGTAATTGATTATAAAATGAATCATTTTTTACGCTATCGATATCCCCAACAACTCCTGGGATAAACCTACACAAAGCATCAATCATTATCATAGAAGGTAATTCGCCACCGGTAACAACAAAATCACCTATAGAAAATTCTTCATCAACTATAGACATAACTCTTTCATCAATTCCTTCGTATCTTCCACAAAAAAATACAAGATTTTCCTTTTTTGCTAATTTTTCTGCGTCAGAAGATTTAAAAGTTTTTCCTTGAGGTGATGTAATTATCACATAAGGTTTTCTTTTTCTGGTTTCTAAATAATTATCATAAAACTCAAAAAATGGTTCAGGTTTCATTACCATTCCTGGACCACCACCATAGGCATAAAGGTCGGTAACCCTGTGTTTATCTTTTGTATAGTCTCTTAAATTATGTGATTTAAAAGAAACTATATTTTTTTTAATAGCTCTTGATAAAACCCCATAATTTGTAATGGCTTCAAACATTTCTGGAAATATAGTAACTACATCAATCTCTATCTTCGGTTTCATCATCATACCATTCCAATCTCTTAACAACCATATTTTCTTCTTCTTTACTGAATTTAACAATATTTTTCCTTATTAAAGGATATAGTATTTCTGACTTATTAAATCTATCTATTTCTTTTTCAATGATCAGTACTTCATTTGCACCAGTTTCTAATATATCTGTAATTTTGCCAATATATGTTCCATCATCATAAAATACTTTTTTACCAAGCATCTGAAAATAATAAAATTCATCTTTATCAAGAACTGGCAAACTATCTTTTGAAATATAAATAATAAAGTCTTTATATCGTTGTGCTGTTGAAATATTTTCTACACCATCTATTTTGATTATATACAATTTGTTTGCTTTACGGATAGAATTAATTTTTGCGTATAAAAATCTTTTTGTTTTCGGATTATAGAGTAAAACATCGGTTAAATTATAAAAAATATCTTTTTCATTAGTTAATGGAAAAAGTTTAAGTTCTCCTTCTAACCCATGAGTATTTGAGAGCTTACCTATTGCTACCCTATCTTTCAAGAGGTCGTCTAACCTCTTCATCTTATCACCTAATTACCTTTAATAAAAATTTTGTATTTTCATCTTTTTTAGCTGCAGTTAATAATGTGTTTATAGATTTTATAGTTCTACCATCTTTACCTATAATTTGACCAACATCTTGTGGATCAACATGAATTTCAAAAATAATTTCTTCATTATTAACTTGTTCAATGATGTTTACAGAATCTGGATTTTTAACTATACCTTTAATAATATTTTCTAATAAATCTTTCATTTATATGCCTCCTGGCATTAAGCTTTTTTTGTAAATTTAATTTCGTGAACTTTTTTCATAACACCAGCTTTAGATAAAATATCTCGTGCTGTGTCTGTAGGTTGTGCACCTTTTAAGATCCATTCTACAGCTTTTTCAACATTAACTTGGAATGTATCGTTTTCTCTTAGTGGATCGTAGAAACCTAATGATTCTATGTATTTACCACTTCTTTTTTCTCTTGAATCAACTACTACAATCCTATAAAAAGGTCTGTGTCTTCTTCCCATTCTGTTTAATCTAATTTTTACCATGTTAATAATACACCTCCTAAAAATTTTAGTTTTATTTAATTTCGTTATTATAATCCACCAAATGGCATTTTTCCAAATAAAGATTTTTTGTTTTTCATCTTTTTAACTTGTTTCATCATTTTTTTCATTTGTTCATATGATTTAATTAATTTGTTTATATCTTGTAAAGTAGTTCCGCTACCTTTTGCAATTCTTTGTTTTCTTGAATAATTTAATATACGGGGCTTTTTTCTTTCTTCTTTGGTCATCGAACTAATTATAGCTTCTATTTTTTTCAATTCTGCTTCACTTTTGTTTACGTCTATAGCATCTTTGGGTACACCCGGTATCATTTCTAAAATTTTTGATAATGGACCAAGTTTTTTTATTTGTTTTATTTGTTCTAGGAAATCATTGAAATCAAATTTCCCCTCTAGGAATTTATTTGCTGATTCCTCGGCTTTTTGCTTATCAATTTCAGATTCAACTTTTTCAATAAGAGATAAAACGTCCCCCATCCCTAAAATTCTACTAGCATATCTATCCGGATGGAAAAGCTCTAGATCGCTAACCTTTTCACCTATTCCAACAAATTTAATAGGTTTTTTTGTAACCTGTCTTATAGAGATAATAACACCACCACGGGCATCACCATCAAGTTTTGAAACTATAAATCCACTTAATTCTAATCTATTATTGAACTCTTTTGCTGAATTAACTGCATCCTGACCTATCATGGCGTCTACAACCATTAAAATTTCTTCAGGCTGAACAAGTTTTTTAATTTCTTCTAATTCTTTCATCATATCATCATCTATATGTAATCTACCAGCTGTATCAAGAATGACAATATCGTGAACTAGTTTTTCTGCATATTCCATTGCCTCTTTAACTATTTTAACAGCATTTTTTCTATCACCAGTAAATACAGGAACTCCAATTTGATTACCTAATTGAATTAACTGATCAATAGCTGCAGGTCTATAAGTATCAGCAGCAACTAATAAAGGAGCCTTACCTTGCTTTTTGAAATAATTTGCTAACTTAGCAGCATGAGTAGTTTTACCGCTCCCTTGCAATCCAACTAACATAATGTAACCAGGTCTTTTTGAAATATTTAATTGAGGTTTTTCATCTCCACCCATTAATTTAATTAACTCATCCCTTACTATTCTTATGAATTCCTGATCAGGTGTTAAACTTTCTAATACCTCTTTTCCAAGAGCCTTTTCTGTAACGTTATTAACAAAGTCTTTTACTACTTTGTAATTTACGTCTGCTTCTAATAAAGACATTTTTACTTCTCGAACAGCAGCTTTTATATTTTTTTCAGATAATTTTCCTTGGCCTTTTAATGTTTTAAAAGCTTTTGATAATTTTTTTTGTATATTGTCAAACACTGTAGCACCTCCGGTGAGGAATAATAATAAAACAAAACACACTCAGATTATAGTAATAAATATTATACTACAATCTGTACATAGAACCTCTTTTTATCGAGTTTTAATGAATTAACATAAAAATACAAATCTAGTATACTATAAAAATTCTTTTTTTTCATGAATTCTATTGAACAAAATGTGAGAAGGTGGAAAATTTAAAGTTACAATTTGATTGCGGTAATAGAAAGAAAAATTTAATTCATTCTCAACGTAGAATTTACAAAATATATCATATATGCACAGATAAAAAACAATCCCATGTCCAAAAAGTACAACTAATCAAACTTTAATTATAAATCTCAAAAATATCATATTTCCGTAATTGTTCTTACATAGGTTATATCAGACTCATGTTCGCGTTCGGCATCACGCAATTTTGTATACATGCAAAATTGCGTGGCTTCATATATTATTTTTCAGGTATTTGCTAGTTTTTGATTATATTGTTTTTTGAATATTCTAAAAACAATAATTATTTATTTTTTTAAAAATATATTGTATCATAATTAATTAAAAAGTAACTTGATAAATAATATTATTAATGTTAAAATAGATATGCAAAAATGAAAAAGGGGAGGTATTTAGTGTGAGGAAAAGCATTTTTATAATTCTTATGTTGTTTGTATTGTTGTTTGTAAGTTGTGCTAGAGTTGAAGAAAATATTGGTAAAAATGTTGCTACTGCAGAGGATATATTAGTAACTAATGTAACTTCTGAATATTCTCCAGAAACAAGGGAGATTTTATTAAAATGGGAAGGTGATGAAAATACAACATATGAAATTTATTCCAGAAAATATAGTGATAATGGTTATGTTTTAAAAGGAAAAATAAAGGGATTAATGTTTAAAGATACAAAACCATTTGCTGGAGATGTTTTGTATAAGGTAGTACCAAAAAATATAACAAAGAGTACCCTTGTGAAAAGCACAAATTCTGAAAATACAACCTCAATAAGTTTAAATGACTATATTGGCATAAATAACGGGGTTGTAAAAATTTTTGATCATAGAATTAAAAATAATAATGTTTTTGTTAATGATGAAGTAGCATTAGAGAGTGTTAATATCGATATTTTTAGTTTGTTTGCATTAAGCATATCAAATAATGTTTATAAAAATGAATATATTTATATCCCTGAAAATGATTTTGAAAATTATACATCAAAAATACATATTTTAAAGGTAGATAAGTACGGTAAACTTCAAAAAGTTAATACAATTGATAAATTACCTTTTTTATTATATTTATAAAAAATTTTGAAGGAAAACTTATTATAGGTGGGTATGATGTATCTAATAATAGTGCTGTATTGAAAATTTATAATTTATCAAATCCTGAAGATCTAAAATTTGATAAAAAGTATGATTTAATGTCAGGAGCACAAACTGCTGGTTTTGGGAAAAGTGGAAAATATTATTATATAATTTATTTTGGTGGATCGGGTGAAAATAGCGGAATATATGTACAATTTATAGATAATGACTTTAACATTATGGAAAACAGAAAGGTTAAAATATCGAATTATCCTTATATTGTAAATTTTGCATTTAATCAAAATGAATACATAATAAATGATGGTATGAACAAATATTATTTTAATGTAACTGATGATTTTTCAAAAGAAAATTTAATTTCTGTTAATTATGATGTTACTGCGGGGAATTATATAAGATTTTATTCTTTTGATGGAAATAAATTCTATATAGTTGATGGTGGAAAATTGAAAGTCTATAAATTTGAAGACAATGAATTAAAATCAGATTACAATATTGATATTAATTATGATGAAAAAATTAATGAAAGTGGAAATTATATTGAACATCCACACTTTATAATAATAAATAAAATAGAAAATTATTTAAATATAAGTATATTATATCTTGATAGTATAAATGGGTACAATTTTGGAGTTTCTAAATATTATTATTATATTTATGATATAGGAAATAAAAAAATTATTTATTATGATTCTGATGATTCTGAGAATGCAGATGAGAATTATAGAAAAATCAACCCTATAGTATTTAAATATCATTAAGAACAAAAAAGTTCTCGTTAATTGGGAACTTTTTTTCATTAAGTCAAAGAAACAATTTAAACATTAGATAAAAAACTTTTAGTTTTTATTATTAAATAGAGTATAATAAAATTATAGGGGGTGATAAAATGTTTTTTTGGTTGTTATTATCTGTTTTTGTTGTATCGATTATTGTTTCTTGGATAATAGCAAAAATATTTGATAAGCCCATTGAGAAAATTTTAGAAAAAATCATTAATGATTCAATAAGTTATGCATGGAAAAAATATTTTATTTTTGCAATTTATATTACGGGAATTTCATCAGGAGTAAGAATATGGGATATTGAAAAATATCTTGGTTATACAAATTTTAATCAAAATGGTGAAATAATAAAAAATTCCATCCCTCTAACTTCAGAAAGATGGACACTTGAAATTGTTAGAACTATTATAGAAGCATTACAAGGAATTTCAATAATGTTATTAGTATTTTTTATATTTGCTTTAATAGCCTTTGTTATAATGAGGGCTATTGAAAGTAAACGTTTAGAAAAAAAGGACATATAATAAATGAGTTATAAAACCTGCAATAATTCCAGCAATAGTATGAGAGAGAATAGCTTTACTTGCTAATTTTCTAGCTTTTAAAGAATCCATCATAGCAATATGAGTAGATAAATATCCGCTCCAAGTCATGCCAATTGCTGTTAAAACAGCAATATCATTAGGAGATATAGATTTAGTTTCTATAAATCGCGGAATTAATGCTAGTGCTGCACCAGTTGATCCTAAAGAGGTTAATGGAAATGCAATTAATTTTGGAGATTTAAATCCAAAAAGGAAGTTTAATATAAAATCTAATTTTGCACCTATCCATTGTAAAATAGGAACACCTTCATAAGGTAATCCTTGGTATCCTATAGATGGATCTTTTGGTCCATTTGTAAACATCATAACTATTGTACTAATAATTAAAACACCAGGTATAATTGATAATCCTAAATCAACGCCAACCTTTCCACCTTCTAATAAACCATCAATAAGTCTTGAAATAACACTACCTTTAGTAGCATTCCAGTATTCAATATCTTCAGGATGATCTATATGTTTGCTTCCTTTATAATATTTTTTAGTATAATGAGAAAATATTCTAACACTAATAATACTTCCAAATATTGCTCCTAAATTACCGAGCAATACAGGGAAAAATAAATTTTCTCCTATGGCTGATGATTGAGCTATCATAAACGTCGTTACAATTAATCCCATGCCAAATGATGTCCCTAAATTGCATAATAATGGAATTTGCCATTTTTCAAAATATTTTGTGAATTGTTTATCTTGAGCTAAAGATAAAATAGCTGGATTGTCTGATAAATATGTAGTTAATATTCCAAGAGCAGATGCACCAGGTAAATTATATAAAGGTTTCATTAATTTTGAAAGAAACTTATTAAGTAAATAAACAACCCCAAATTCTGAAAGAACATTACCAAAAGCACTTGTTAAAACAGCTACAGCCATAATAAAAAATACAGTATTTAATAATAAATCATGAGCAGTAGTCATTAATGTTTTAAAAAAATTACTAAATCCCATATAATTCATTACAGGTAGGAAAATAGCAAGAGATATGAAAATAAATAAAAAAGGTTCTTTAAGTTGTGTCTTTTTTACAATTTCTTTATCTTCCATAATATACCTCCAGATAGTTGAATTATCAAACAAAATATATTATAATAGATATGAAAAAAATTTCAAACCTTAAATTAAGTGATTTTTAGTTTTTGTAGTTAAATAACGTTACTTTTGGCAAGTTATAACTTTAAATTTAATTAAAGCTTCAAAAATAAATAACTTACTTTTGTTAAAATAAAATTACAAACGGAGGCGTGTTCCGAATTGGCTAAGGAGCCGGTCTCGAAAACCGGTGAGAGGAATCTCTCGTGTGGGTTCGAGTCCCACCGCCTCCGCCATTTTTATATAATTTTGGCGGGAGGGTTAAAGGTGAAAAATTTAAGAAATGTATACGAATCATTGAAAAAAAATATAGAAAAAGGGAAAACAAATTACGCTATTCCTAAAAGATGGATGCCTAATGATTATGAAGGTGTTGTACATTTAAAAGGAAGGACATTTGTAGTAAATCCTTACGAATATTTTTCGAAAATTATTGAAAGAATTTTAAGAAATACAGATAATACAACAGATTATTCAAAACCATTATCTTTTTCGATTAATGAAAAAACAACAAATTGGTTAAAGAAATCAATAATATATAGTGCTCATGTAAGGATGACAGCAGCATATAAACACGATGTAAATTCTGCATATTTTAAACCTGATGATGAACTAGGTTATAGAGAAAGTGGAACATTTTTGAAGATGATAGCACTACTTCCTTATTTAAAACAATATAATGTAGATGCTATTTATTTGCTTCCCATAACTCAATCAAGTGATAAATTTAAAAAAGGTGAAGTAGGCTCTCCATATGCAGTTAAAAGTTTTCATCATGTAGAGAAAGATTATCATGATCCGTTATTAGAAAATTTTAATGCTGATCAGGAATTTTCAGCATTTGTTGAAGCTGCACATATGATGGGAATGAGAGTTATTTTAGATTTTATACCAAGAACAGCAGCTAGAGACAATAATTTGATATTAGAACATCCGGATTGGTTTTATTGGATTGATATAAGTGAATTATCTTCATATAAACCGCCAAAAATAGAAGAATTAGACTTTGAACAACCATCAATAGAAAACTTATCTATATTATATTCAAATCCAGAGGTAAAGAAACATTTGAAAAAATTTAGATGGGCTCCTAATATTACGGATCCACAAAAATGGGAAAATTTTGTAAAGAAAAATAAAAACAATCCAAATTTTCTGGAAGAAATTGTTAAAGAATTTAAATTAATCACAGTACCAGGATTTTCTGATTGGATTAATGATCCGCAACCAACATGGGATGATGTAACATTCTTAAGGCTATTCTTAAGTCATCCAATGGAATCAGAAAAATATTTAGAAAATCCCGATGATCAACCGCCATATGTATTATATGATGTAGTAAAATCCAGTAATTTCCCAGGTAAAGTTAAAAATGAAGAATTGTGGGATATGATTTCAAATATAATGCCTTATTTCCAAAAAAATTATGGCATTGATGGAGCAAGATTAGATATGGGGCATGCTTTGCCTAAAGAATTGGAACATAGGATAATATCAAATGCAAAAAATTATGATCCCTCTTTCGCAATTATTGCTGAAGAATTATCTATGGATAATCATGTAAAAGCTAAATTGAGTGGTTATGATGCAATTTTAGGAAATACATGGTGGGCAGAACCAAGACATAAAGAAAGTTGGTTTGTAAAAACAGTAAGAGATATAATGCCAAAATTAGAAGTTCCTTCATTTGCCACATCTGAAACACCAGATTCTCCAAGGGCAGTAAATAGAGATGGAGGAGAATTATTCGCAAAATTATCAGCAGTTGTAAATACATTTATGCCAAACGGTATAACAGTAATTAATTCAGGAAGTGAAATTTTTGAAAAACAACCGATGAATTTAGGGCTTGATTTTGAAAAACCTGAAGAAGAAAGATATAAATATTTAAAACCAACAGATCAATTTTACGGTAAATTAGCTTTTTTTGATTATTATGCATTACACTGGGATGTAGATAAACATATGGTGAGGTTATTAGTAGCTTTGGGAAAAATAAAAAAAGATTATGAAAATTTAATAAGCAATATCAGTTATTATAGATATACTGAACATATGGATAAAGTATTTTCTATGTTTTATTGGGATGGAAGTAAAGGGTTACTGATACCGATCAATTTAAATTTTGATAAAGCAGTTAATTTTGGATTTGATTTAGGATATCATACTTGGCGTGGGAATCATAAAATTAATTTATTACTTGAAAATTACAGAAGATGTGATTTCAAATGGGATGAAGGTGCTTGGTTAAATATTAATCTTAATCCTGGTGAAGCAAAAATATATCTTATTGAATAAAATAAACAAATGCCCTGATAATGGGGCATTTGTTTTTTAGATCAACTCAATGATTCGACATTGAGATAGAGAGTATCTATTTTTATACTTGCTTTTTTGATATACTAATAATTATTTTAGTTATTTTAAAATCAAAAAACTTTTGAATATATATTAAATGGAGTATCTCTTTAGATAAAAAGAGCTTTAATTCATTTATTATAATTACCAGAATTTTTATTATTATGCTGGAACCTTGGCCAGGATGAATTTGCTAATCCTTTACTCATAGTATAAATTGCATATAAATAACCATCTCTTGATCCAATATAAACAGTTCCATCATTGCTAATAGCAGGAGAGGAATAAGAAAATCTTCCATTAGGTAAAATTCTCCATTTTTCAGAACCATCAGGATTAATTGCATATAAATAACCGTGTTCTGATCCAATATAAATAGTCCCATCATTACCAATAGCAGGAGTAGAGGTAAGCCTGTAATTGGGTAAAAACCTCCATTTTTCAGAGCCATCAGGATTAATAGCATATAAATAATAAAAATGACCATAATCATTTAAGATAACCAAATTCGAAGCAATATAAACAGTTCCATCATTACCAATAGCAGGAGAGGAATAAGAAATATTATCACTAGTTTCAAACTTCCATTTCAAAGTACCATCAGGATTAATAGCATATAAATAACCATCATTTGATCTAATATAAATAGTCCCGTCATTACCAATAGCAGGAGAGGAAGTTATAGAGCTTCACGTCTTAAACTTCCATTTCAAAGTACCAGGTTTAACATATTTAAATGTAGATATATTACTTTCACTATATCCTCCCTTATCGTCTTTTGCAACAACCTTCCAATAAAAATTGGTATCATTTTCTAAGTTGTTTACAACTAAAGTAGTTGTGTTTAAATTTTCTTTAATTAATTCTAAGCTATTCTCATCTGTACCTAAATAGACATCATAAACAACAGGATCATTATTAGGATCTTGTGATATTTGCCATGTTAATGTTGCTGAAGTCATATCGACAACCGTTTCTTCATATTCGGGTGATAGTAAAATAGTTTTTTTGGCGAATCAGTTGTTTTAAAGGAAATAGTAGTTACAGTTTTAGCGTTATATTCATCAATAGCTTCTAATTTAATAGTGTAAGTAGTATCAGGTATTAAATTAGATAATTGATATTTTTTTAAAGAGTAGTTTTCTTTTATAATTTCATCATTTAAATAAATATTGTATATAATATTATCATTTTCATTATCAGTAGCATTCCAAGTAATAACAGGATTTAATTCAACATTAGTTGAATTGTCTTTTGGATATGTTATTTCTAATTGAGGTGGGTTATTTAAATTCATACAACTAATTAGTAAAAATAAAATTATTATTGAAAAGAAAAATACTTTTTTCATGATTTGCCTCCTTTGAAATTTTGTGATTTTCATCATTTTCAACAATGCCTAATAATTCAAGTTTTTTCTCTTGTATTATTAATTCAATATCTTCTCTGTCTACAACAATAATATTGTTTTTCTTCGACAGATAAGATTCTGCAATTTTGTTTAATAAAGTATTATTTTCAAATCCATAAATTCCAATTTTAACAAAATTAGCATTTAAAATAGTTGAAAAAATAAGAATTATAAAAAACAAAGTCTTTTTCATGTTAACCTCCTTGAAAAAATAAAATTAAAAAAATTAACGATATATACATATTATATCACTTTATTTTTGATAAACAAATCAGTATTAAAAAAATAAATAAAAATTTAATTGTAATTAATATATCTTAGATATATTAATATTGTATTTCATAAAAATTGGTTGGATTTTATTATTTTATATAACC